>JAYUFI010000699.1:0-4232 GCA_043738805.1 Planctomycetaceae bacterium
GAACCCCAACCGCAGCCGAGTTCCAGAATCTCTTGGCCATCGGCAAGGTCGGCTCGCTGACAAGTAATTTCGAGCGCCGCCGCTTCAGCCTCCGCCAACGAAGCGTCGGGCGTCGGCCAAAAGCACGAGCTGTATTTTCGATGCGGGCCGAGCACAGCAGCGATAAAATCGGGCGGCAATTCGTAATGCTGCTCGTTCGCTTTTTCAGGAACGGACGCGATCGGTCCAGCTCGCATCGCTTCGACAAATGACTGCAACGCTCGCGAGTTGGCGACGTTGTTGCCGCGATCACAGTCACGCAGACGTTGCTCGCAAAGACGCCTAATTGCGGCGCGAGTCACCGCATCCGGGACCATGCCACGTTCGACGACTTCGAGGCCCAGCGACAACAGGTTCATGTCGACCTCCACTCCGCAGCACGCTGGCCGACAGCAATTGGGTCACGTTGGCAGCGTGGTTTGTCGAACTGGATTTGCACGACGCCGGTGTAGCGCTCATCGAACGACGCTTCGCAGTAGCTCAGATAGTAGTCCCACATCCGAATGAATCGTTCGGGATAGCCCAACTCGCGAACGTCATCCAATTGCGAGTGAAACCGCTGCCGCCATTCGCGCAGCGTTTGAGCGTAGTGCGTGCCGAAGTCTTCGGCGTGAACGAATCGCAGGTCGGTCGCACGAGCGGTCGATTCCAGCATCGAGCCCATCGACGGCAAACAACCGCCGGGGAAAATGTATTTCTGAATGAAGTCCACGGATTTCAAATACTGAGCGTACCGCCGATCGGGCATCACGATTCCTTGCAGCACGAAGGTGCCGTCCGGCTTGAGCAGCTCGCTGCATTTGCGGAAGTAAGTGTCGTAGTACCGATGCCCGACTGCTTCGATCATCTCGACGGAAACCAGCTTGTCGTATTGGCCGGTCAGGTCGCGATAGTCCTGCAACAGCAACGTGACTCGATCCGACAATCCCGCCTCGGCGATTCGTTGCTGAGCGACTTCAAATTGCTGCTGCGAAATGGTCGTCGTTGTGACGCGGCAACCGAATTGTGTGGCGGCGTGAATCGCCAGCCCTCCCCAGCCGGTGCCGATCTCCAGCAGATGATCGCTCGGCCGCAGATCGAGCTTCCGGCAGATACGATCCATCTTCTCCAACGAAGCATCGCGCAGCGTGCTGGTCGGTGTGAGAAAGATGCCGCTCGAATAGGCCATCGTGTCGTCGAGCATCAGTCGAAAGAATTCGTTTCCCAGATCGTAATGAGCATGAATGTTTCGGCGGCTTCCCGATTTGCTGTTCGCGTGCCAGCGGTGATACAGCCGATTCACCAGCTTCGCGATTCTCGATACGCCCCGGTCAAGGCGATCCGTCGCTTCGATGTTCCGCACGAAGATTCGAAAGAACGATGTCAGGTCGTCGCAGTCCCATTCGCCGCGCAGATACGACTCGGCTACCGACAAGCTTCCGCCCAACACTGCATGTCGAAAGAACGCCGGATTGTGAACGTGCAATTTCGTCTGCAAGTCGCCGCCGCGACCAAGCGTTGTCGAGCCGCACAGATCGCTTAACTCGATGCTCCCGCCGTGCAATTCTTCCAGCTTTTGAAGCAGCAGTCGCCGAGCGAACCGATCGAGCCAACCAATTCCCGCCGGCATGGGTTCGGGGCCACTGTCGTTCGACGGGATTCGCGATGAATGAACGCAAACAGTACTCATGATGCTTGGCTTTGTCGGTGGATGTTGAGGTCAAGAAACGTTGGTAACGGTCTGGCCGGGATGTGGCACGAATGGGACTCGCTTCCGCCACAGCCGGAATGCCTGCCAATAGATGCCGACGACAATCTGCATGGTCATCAGCGGATACCGCAGCAACACGCGGGCGAGTTGCCAGCGAGTCATCGGTCGGCGTGACATCGTCAGCGACGCATCGAAGACTTTTGCAACGAGGTTGGTGCTCGAAAAGTTTTCGATGGAAACGCTCAGCCGGTCGCTCGGCCTGGAGACTTCCCAGCGATACGTCATTGCCATCGGCATGAACGGCGAGACGTGAAACGCCTTCGGATGCTCGAAGCGCGTAGTAGGTTGGGACTCAGTCCCGACCGCGTCGTTTTCCAATTGGGTCGGGACAGAGTCCCAACCTACGAAGTCCAGCACATAGCAATGCTTCTCGTGCCAAGGAGTGTTGTTGACTTCGGCCACAACCGCTTCGACACGCTCCCCCGACTCGTCAAAGCAGTAATAGAAGCTGACTGGATTCATCTCGAATCCGAAGTAACGAAAACTCGTCAGCAGCCCGATCGGACCGTTGGGGCGGCGACCAATTTGCTGCTCGACCATTTCACGCACGCATTCGGCGAGAGGCCGCGTCGCATCGCCGAGATAATCGGCTCGGCGAAATCTCGCCAACGCGGTCCAGCGAGTGGACCACAACCCACGCCGTCCAAACAACGTTTCCATTTCGTCGAGGTCGACGTAAACGAGGAACAACGAATACCCGAATGAATGCTCGACCGGCGTGAAGCGGCGATGACGAACGGTCCCTTCGTAGAGGCAGCTTCTCATGTGAGAGCCTCCGATTCGTGGTGACACGCGGCCTCGCGTGTCGATTCGGGGAGACACACGCGAGCCGCGTGTGCCACATCCGGCAGCAACGACTCGCAAACTCGTAGCGCACTCACGACACCATCTTCGTGAAATCCGTTGCCCCAATACGCACCGCAGAACGACGTCCGATTGACGTTGATCAACTCGCGATGCCGAGCCTGCGCGGCCGCTCGACGAACGGTGAAGATCGGATGGTGGTACTCGAAGCGCCGCAGCACTTTCGCGGGATCAATTTGCTGGTCGCTGTTGAGCGTCACGTTGAAGATGTGCTTCGATCGCAGGTGCTGCAGCAGGTTCATCTGATAGGTCACCGTGGCCGGCTGGCCGGAACAGTTTGACGACGGATCGGCGAGATGATAATTCCAACTCGCCCAAGCCCGTCGCCGCTTTGGCAGGACGTTTCTGTCGGTGTGGAGCACGGCGATGTTCCGCCCATACGGGAACTCGGACAACACGTCGCGCTCAGTCGCAGTCGGTTCAGCCAGCATTCGCAAAGATTGGTCGCTGTGACAGGCGAAGACAACGTGATCGAAGACCTCCGGCGAACCGTTGCGGGGAACAACGACGACATCGTTTGCCGAGCGACGAACGCTTTCAATCGGAGTACTCAGCCGCAGGGCGCTAGCCCCGGTTTTCGGCGGGATATTTTGAACTGAATCGCTTCGTGGCGAATCAAACCGGACGCTAGCGCGTTCCGGCTGATGCCTCTTCGCCTCACTGATCGCGATGATTGTCTCGGCCATTGCCGCGACATAATTCCGCGAACCACCCTCAACCACTCGCCATGTCGGCCGGTTGCGAATGCTCAGCAATCCGTGATTTTTGTAGAACTCGACAATGAACCGGATCGGGAAGGTTTCAAACGTCCCCAACGGACACGACCAGATCGCCGCCCCCATCGGCAACAGGTAATGCTCGGCAAACTCGCGCGAGTAGCGTTGCCTCGCCAGGAACTCGCCGACCGTTGTTTCATCAGCCGCCGGCTGGGTCAGCACCAATTCGGGAGCGTCACGATTGAACCGCATGATGTCCGACAACATCCGATAAAAGCTCGGCCGCAGCAAATTGCGCCGTTGAGCAAACAGCCCGTTCAACGACGAGCCGTTGTATTCCAGGTTCGCCGCATCGCACCGTACGCTGAAGCTCATCGAAGTCGCTCGCGACGCCACACCCAACTCGTCCAACAGCCCGATGAAACTCGGATACGTCCAATCGTTGAACACGATGAATCCCGTGTCGATCGCGTGCCGCTCACCGTCCCATTCCACATCGACCGTGTGCGTGTGCCCGCCGAGATAATCGTTGGCCTCGAACAGCACGATGTCGTGACTCAGGCTAAGCCGATAGGCAGCCGTCAGCCCGGAAATCCCGGCTCCGATGATCCCGATCTTCATAATGACTCCGACGGCAATCGTCGTTGATCGCTCCGCGATCTAACGCTGGTTCGCGGAGCGAACCACGACATTCCAACATCCGCCCTCGCAAACGCTGCGGGTTACTTGGCGGCCCAACGATGAACCGTCAGTCCTTTGAGGTCTCGCACGAAGACTTCGTCATCGCAGACCGCCAGATGCGCCCACGTTGGCGAATCGCTGACGTGACGTTGGCCGAGCAGCTCGAACTTCTCTGGATTGGC
>JAYUFI010000700.1:0-11185 GCA_043738805.1 Planctomycetaceae bacterium
ACGAGGCCGTCTGCATTTCCGTGTCCTCCGTGAAATCCGTGTCCAATCTCATAACGTTGATCGAAAATTGGACACGGATTTCACGGAGGACACGGAAAAGGAGAACGCACAGTCCCTTCTCCGCACAACTTGGTCCTGCGTTTCCGTAGCTCGGTTTTCCAAACCGAGCGAGAAGAACCGCCCGGTTTGAAAAACCGGGCTACGGCGAATCATCGCATTCGACATCACGTCCGGTGGAATCTGTCTGACACCACAGACGAAGATTGATCCGTCTGTCAGATGCCGTTAGCTTGTTCATCGAATTTGGCCGATATGTAGCCGCGTTATCCAATTGCCTTGCCACCGCCCGCCGGGTCAGCCTGGAAAGGCTGACCTACTTTCCTGCCGGAGTTCTCGTCATGACTGCTTCCAAGTTTTGTCCGGGTCCGATTTCTCGTCGCGGATTTTTGGAAATTGGTTCGACCGCGTTCGCGGCACTCGGCCTGAGCAACATGCTGCGGCTGCGAGCCGAAGCGGCGGCGTCAGTCGGAGCGGACTCGGACACGTCGGTCATCTTCGTCTGGCTTCCCGGTGGGCCGCCGCATCAAGAGACGTTCGATTTGAAGCCGGAAGCTCCGTCCGATTATCGCGGCGAGTTCCGCCCGATTCCGACCACTGTCCCTGGCCTCGACATCTGCGAGCACTTGCCGTTGCTGGCGAAGGTCGCCCAAAAGTTCTCGATCATCCGCTCGGTCTCGCATGGTTTCGCGGATCACGGCGGCGGCCACAAAAAATTTCTGACGGGCCGCGATCCGAATTCGCCCGTTGATTTCGTCAACGATCATCCAATGGTCGGCTCGGTTGTCGCCAAGATGCGTGAGATGAAAAGCGTCGGGATGCCGAACTACATCTGTGGCACGGACGGCGGCCGACAGGGGATCGACACCTTCAGCTTTGGCAGCGCGTATTTGCCGCCAACGACACACCCCTTCACGTTTTGGGGCGACCCGAACGACTCGAAGTTCGAGGTCCAAAATCTTTCGGTCTCGAAGAAATTAGAAACGCGGCTCGATGATCGAGTCGCGTTGCTCGGCGGCATCGACAAGCTTCGTAAGGATATTGACCGCTTTGGCGCGATGGCCTCGCTCGACGAGTTCAACAAGAAGGCGCTCGACCTGCTCACGAGCAACAAGTGCCGCGATGCGTTCGACATCACTCAAGAATCCGCCGAGACCCGCGACCGCTACGGACGCCACGTCTACGGTCAGAGAGCACTCCTCGCCCGCCGACTCGCCGAAGCAGGTGCCAGCTTCGTCACCGTCACGATGGAAAACCCGTGCCCCGGCAAAGAGTTCCCGTTTGGAGTCACGTACAACTGGGACTCACACGCTGTAAATTGCCACATGTTTACAGACCTGCTGATGAAGCTGCCGATGCTCGATCAGTCCGTTGCCGCATTGATCCACGACCTCTACGACCGTGGCCTCGACAAGAAAATCATGCTCATCGTCACTGGCGAGTTCGGCCGCACCCCGCGCATCAACTCCACGATCGGCTCACAAACAAAGGTCATGCAACCGGGCCGCGATCACTGGCCACAAGCCATGTCGATTCTCGTCAGCGGCGGCGGTTTGAAGACCGGCGTTGTCGTCGGTTCAACCAACAGCAAAGCCGAACATCCGAAAGACCGCCCACTCGAACCCAACGATCTTTGGGCGACGATGTTCCGGCATCTCAACATCGACACCGAACACGCCTTCCCCGACCACCAAGGTCGCCCGATGCCGATTCTCACAACCGGTGCGCCAATCAGCGAATTGATTTGAATTCACATTGCAAGCTTCCAGCTTGCAACGTCTATTGCCATCCGGTCACGACAGCCCCATTGCGCACGTCGATGAGGCTCACTTGACAGCCACTCCGCGTGACGAGCCGGTCGCTATGACAGTGCATTGGTGAGCAATCAGCTCGTCACGCAGAGCGATGACGGCTACATACCTGCGGCTTCGCCGCGATATTGATCAAGCCGGATAGTCTCGGCTCAACAGATCACGGAATTCAGGCGCTCGTTCGAGCAGCTTTGAAAACTTTTCGCGAGGCAAGGTTAGGAAAATGCACTCACCGTTGGTCCGAACCGTCGCTGTTCGCGGGACACTGCGCAGCAACGCGATTTCGCCAAAGTAGTCGCCGTCTTGCAGCGTCGTGAGCTTTCGCTCGGAGCCGTTTTCTTCACGAATGGAAACGCTGACTTGTCCACGCACGATGACATAGAACTTGTCGGCTGGATCGCCTTGTTGAACGACGATGCGATCGTGCGGAATACGATCGGTGATGAAGTCGGAGACGAGTTCTTTCAACAACCCCGGATCGAGCTTCGAGAGAATCGGGATTGCATGAAGTCGGTCAGCCGTGACATCGACGTGATCCCCTTCTTTGCTGATCGTGAAGCCCGATTGTTTGTTCCACAGTCCGGCATACACGCCGCCAAGTTGCAGCAGATCGGCATGCGGACCTTCCTCGACAACTCGGCCATCTTTCAACACGAAGATACGGTCATACTTCGCGACCGGGCTGAGACGATGCGTGACCGATAAGACCGTCCGTCCCTTCGCCAACCGCAACAACGTCTCGTTGATCTGATCTTCGGTGACGGGATCGAGTGCAGAGGTCGCTTCATCCAGCACCAAGATCGCCGGATCGCGCAGCAAGGCACGAGCAATCGCGATCCGCTGCCGTTGTCCGCCGGAGAAGCGGCTCCCTCGTTCACCGGCGACTGTGTCATAACCTTGCGGCATCGCGAGGATGATCTCGTGCATCTCCGCCGCACGAGCTGCGTCTTCGACTTCAGCGTCGGTCGCTTCCGGACATCCGATGCGAATGTTTTCGCGAACTGTGGTGTTGAACAGAAAGCTTTCTTGAAACACGACTGACATATGCGATCGCAACGACGACTGCGTCACGCTGCGAACATCGACCTCGTCAATCGTCACCGCACCGGAACCCGCGTCATAAAAGCGAGTCACCAAATTCAGCACCGTGCTCTTGCCAGAACCGCTGGGCCCGACGAACGCGTTCAGCGTGTTGACCGGAATGCGCAGCGACACGTCGATCAAGTTGAGCTTCTCGTCCGTGTAACCGAAATTCACATCGCGAAATTCAATCTGCCGACTTGGCCGCGACATCGTGCCGGACGTCGGCAGATCACTGATCTGCGGTACTTCGACCAAAATGTCGTCGATGCGCTGCATGCCTGCTGCCGCTTGCACGAGCTGCGGATAACAGTCCGCCACATCGCTGATCGACTGGCTCAGCCCCAGCAACACACCTTGCATGGCGACTAACTCACCCGCCGTGAGATACCCATGAAAGGCCATGAGCGCGCCCGCTGAGATCGCGACGACAGAGAACAGGCTCAGTCCGATGCTCGGCGTGCGCTCCGTGAGGTTGCCCATGAAGTTTGCCCGGCTGGCGAGCACCGACAAGTGCTTGAGTTGTTGTGCGAAGCGAGCCGACAACGCGGCCTGCAACCCAAACGCCTTCACAACGGGCTGAGCACTCAAGTTCTCCTGCACGGTGTTGGAAACAGCGGCGGTTGACTCTTGCACGGCATAGGTCTGCTTCGCTGCGCGGTTCCCTAAAATCCACGGGCCAATCACACACAGCGGCAAACTTAGCAACGACAGCAGTGCCATCTTCCACTCGAAGATCAACAAAATGCACATGCTCATCACGACGGAGAGCAGCCCCCAAATGCCGCTGGGAAGCGTCTCGACGATCACGTCTTCCAAGCGGTCCAGGTCGGACGTGAACCGCGACATCAAATCCCCGACTTGCGATCGCGCGAAGAAGTTCATCGACAGCTTTTGCAGATGATTGAAAATCTGCAGCCGCACATCGTTCACGACGAACGTTCCCAGCCGACTATAGAGATAGTCCCGCCCGACAGCCGCAACGGAGGCCAACACCCAGCCAAAGCCGAGCGAGACGATCATGATCGTCACCAACGACAGATCATGTTTCGGCAACGCATTGTCGATCAGATATTTGAAGCAGAGCGAAAACGCCAATGCGAAGGCCGTATCAATCGCCATCAAGACGACCACGCACACGCTCTCTTTCC
Organism: Planctomycetaceae bacterium; assembly: GCA_043738805.1. GTDB lineage: Bacteria > Planctomycetota > Planctomycetia > Planctomycetales > Planctomycetaceae > SXKJ01. The sequence goes on from JAYUFI010000700.1 coordinate 4,100, forward strand.
AATACGGACGCAGATATGCCCCCAGCCGCTTCAAAAATTGTCCAGCACTCATCACTTCCGGGGTTTGATCTACTGCCACTGTCACCCTCCTTCGGAATCAAATCGAAATGTTTCACGCAAGCAGGATCATTGTTGCGACTAGGTGGAGGAAGGCGAGGAAGTTGCGGGCGGTTTTGTCATCACGAGTGGCGATCCGCCGACATTGCTTGAGTCGCGCGAATAATCGCTCGATGTGATTGCGTTCGCAATACAGTTGTTGGTGGTGAGGGCGTTGAACTTTGCGGTTACTCTTGGGTGCAGTGACCTTTTTGTCATATTGATCGTGAATTGCCTTCTACACCTGGTGGCGATCATAGACCTTGTCAGTGATCGCGTGTTCCGACGCGGCACGGCCTGAGTGATGTCGTGCGTCTGGCCGGGCGTGAGCAGAAACTTCACCAGGTTGCCGAGTTCATCGCAGGCCGCGTGAATCTTCGTGCCGAATCCGCCACGCAACCGGCCGAGCTCCCGATGCCCGTTTTTTCGAGCGTCCGCCGTATGAACGTGAGCGCGAATGATCGTGGCGTCGAGCATGACCCACTCCAGATTAAGGTCTTGAAGGGTCTTGAAGGGTCTCGAACACTTGCTGCCAGCCATCCTTCTTGTCCAGGCACAACTGTTAGTCGTCGCCACGGCGTCCCGGACTTCCCGGCAACAGACCTTCCACACGCTTTCACTACTCGTCGAACAACTCAAACCGCCGCATGACACTCCTTCTCCTTGAGGCAAAAATCCACTCACGCGGTTGACCATCTCACCCCAGTTTTGCAAATAGAATGTCAACACGGCCTAGAACGGCACTCAACGCTGCGATACCGTGGCCCCCGATTTTTTCGCTTTCCATCCATGCTTCTTCGGGAACACAACCTCATGTCCAACGAGCCGATGAATCCAGACATTCCGAACGAATACGCTCGGCCGAGCAATGCGGGGCAGATCTTTCTGTTTCTCTTAGCACTGGCGGCGATTGTCGCTTTCGTGCCGTGGTTCGTGATGCGGCGTGCGGAGCAGACCGCCGCATCATCTGGCAGGCCGAGTCCTATGATCAAAGCCGAAGGTTGGATCAATGGTGATGCCCCGACGAAAGAATCGCTCACCGGGAAAGTCGTGTTGATGCATGCCTGGGCGACTTGGTGCGGACCTTGCAAGCAGTTGACTCCGAAATTGGTGGATCTGCACGAACATTTCGCCGAACGAGGCGTGGTCTTCATCGGTCTTACGAGCGAAGAAAGCTTTGAATTGAATCGAGTTCAGCAATACGTCAAAAAGGCAAACATCTCTTGGCTGATCGGTTGGGGAGCCGGGGAAACCCTCGGCGACTTCGGCAATCGTTACCTGCCGACGGTTTATGTGATCGGGGCCGACGGCAAGATGTTTTGGGATTCCGATCAAGGGGGTTCTATGCATGACACGTTAGAACGTGCCCTCGAACTAGCGGCAGCACACAACTCAAAGAAGTGATCGATCGCCGAATGTGCTTGTCGTCACGGCAACTTGGACGGCGATGGATCCGTGCCAGCAAGTCACTTGGCGCGACATCGCTCGCGCATCGCGCTCATTTGAATCAGCGTGAGACATGAGGTGCTGACCGTCTCTGCCAAATAAAAAAGCCAGGCGGTGAAAGCGACCTCCTTCCACACCTGAGAGCACATTGCTTATGGCTGCTTCGGTTATGATCTGACCCGGTTCACACGGCCCCACCGCAGTCAGAGGTCGCCTTCCCCGCCTGGCGAAGGTGAGGCGGCATTATCGGGGAACTCGATGTCCCGTCAAGGAGCCCGCCGTTGATAAATGTCTCGGTGGCAAATGTCAGAGCGGTCGATATCGTGCAAGAGATAGATTGAGGTGAGATTTGAAATCTCAAATTTGAAATCAGCAAACCTGTGATTCGAAAGGAAACGCTCATGTTTGACCGACTCGAACGCCGTGATTTTTTGGAAACGCTCGGTGTGACCGCTGCTGGAGTTCTCGCCGCCGGGTACACCGCCACCGCGAAGGGCTTCGCCGCAAATGAGACGATCAACGTCGGCTGCATCGGAACGGGGGGCCGTTGTCGAAAGTTGATGGAATCGCTGCGAACGATTCCCGGCGTGAAGATCGTCGCCGTCTGCGATGTCTGGGACACCGCGCTCGAAGCCGGCAAGAAGCTGGCCGAGCCGAATGCGTTCTCGACCAAGGATCATCGCGCGGTGCTCGACCGCAAGGACATCGACGCGGTGCTGATCGCTTCACCGGACCACTGGCATGTGCCGTTAACGATCGACGCGTGCGCGGCGGGCAAAGACGTGTATGTCGAAAAGCCGCTGACGCATGATCTGTCGGAGGGGGCCGCCGTCATTGACGCTCAGAACAAACATCGCTGCATCGTACAGGTCGGCATGCAACAGCGGTCGATGCCGCACATCCAGAGGGCCAACGAAATCATCAAGTCGGGCCAGCTTGGCGACGTCTTGAAGGTGCATCTCACCTGGAACCGTAACCAGCCACGAGCACTGAAACCAACGGATTCACTCGACCCGAAGACGGTTGATTGGAAGCGGTTCCTAGGCAACGCGAAGGATCAGCCATTCGATGAATATCGAATGCGGCAGTGGCGTTGGTTCTGGGATTTCGGCGGCGGCATCTTCACCGACTTGATGGTGCATTGGATCGACGTCGTGCATTGGATTCTGGATCTCGATCATCCGCAGGTCGCGACCAGCGTCGGCGATTGGTTCATGGCTCCCGGCTTGTGGGAGACGCCCGACACCGTGCAGACGCTGCTGCGCTACACGCCGGACAAAGACCGCATCGTGCAAGCGTACTTCGAGGGGACGTTCAGCAACGCTCGCAACGGCGCGATGGTCGAATTCATGGGGACCGAAGGGACGCTCTACATCGACCGCGGCGGCTACGTCATCACGCCCGACCGCAACAAGAAGCTCAAGCCGAGCGAACTGATTCTCGGCGAAGGCCCGCGCGGAGCCGACTTCTACAACCTGCCTAACGGTGAATTGCTGCACCTCGCCAACTGGATCGAGTGCATCCGTTCTCGCAAGACACCGACCGCTCCGGCCGAAGCCGGAGTCAGTTCGGCGTCGGCCGCGCACATGGCGAACCTCTCGCTGCGCAGCGGAGCCGTCGCGAATTGGAGCAAGGAGAGTTCCCGAAAGTAGTCGGTCATGAATTTCATGAAGAAAACTTTGCTGAGCGATGACATTCGCAAATAGCGTGCGAGTAAAGCGTGAAGTTTGCATGAATTCCCGCTTGCGCATGTCGGACCATCTTGGCGCAATGCTGACCCCTTCGATAATCCATCCTCGCAAAGTCTGAGAAGCCGCCGTGACGTGTTGAAAATCAGCACGACGATTTGTGGCTTCGCAGATTTCCGAGGGGTGACTCATGTCAGCACAGTGGTATTACCGTGTTTTTGGCGAGGAATTCGGCCCATTATCGTTAAGCGATCTCCGTGAGGCCGCATCAAATGGGACGTTGTCGGGCGACGATGAAGTCCGCCCGGAATCACTCAGCATGTGGGTGCCAACGAATGCCGTTCGCGAACTTCAAGACCTCTTTGAACCGCAAGTGTCAATCGAATCCGAATCCAAAGTGACCGAGGGAACTTCAGCGGCAGTGATGGATGAGTGGTACTACAGATCGATCGACGATCAAGGAACTGAGGTTGGTCCATTTCCGTTCGACGGGATCATCGAACTTGCGAAGTCAGGTCGCCTGTCTGCGGATGATGAAGTCCGTTTGGGAGTCGATAGCAAGTGGCGGCGAGCTGGCTCAATGGGCCGGCTTGTGGCGGTGCTTCCTTTTCAAACTCGACGTCGTAGCAACGCACCGGCACTGTTACCGGTCGCTTCCACCGACCCCTTGAAGGAGATGATTTCGGCCCTGCCAGAATCCGATTCCGAAGAGACGCTGCCTGATGTTGTCGCCGAAGAGCCTGTCCTCGAACGCAAGACGCCGCGTCCCAAGTCCGCATCACGATCAGAGCCAACCGACGATCTTTCCTGCGAGCCAAAAACGCCGCAGACAAAATCGAAATCGCGCCGTGTGGATAAGAAGCACATCAAGCCAACAGCAGCCGATGCCTCCCTCCCCGCTGGTCTCGATCAGGATATTGAAGATCAGATCCTCGAAGAGTTGATGAGTCCGAGTCCGGTCGCGACCACTCCGAGCGAATCGACTCCGCTGCCAATTGTGCCAAGCTCAATTTCGGTGAACCTCGCATCCACTGCGTCAGAGTCCTGGAACTCCCCCAATGCGGCATCGAATTCCTCTTCTTTCAGCCGTCCGACTCCGTTGCCACCTTCGCGCAGCACGATCAAACCGTTCAAGCCGGCCCGCAGTGGACCATCGTTGGCCGAGCGACTCAAAAACCCGAACACATTGAAAGGGATCGCGGCCTTAATTTTAGTCGCGCTCGCCTACGGATGGTTCAGCACGGGTGCGGGGACCGGAGCGGATGTCGCTCGATACCGCGAGTTAGATGCACTCTTCGCAGAACTGAAAGAGCTTCGCGAGAAGGATAAAGAAGGCAAGCGGTTCATCCCTTTCAAAGAAAAATTCTTGCAGACCGCCAAGCGAATTCAGGGCGAGGTTGAGAAAACAGCCAGTGCCGATTTCCCAGCACGTCAACGAATTTTGTGGGCCACGAAGACGAACATGCCCGAAATGAGCGGCAGCTTGGTCACGGAAACTCCAGCCGAGAAGCAGGCTCTCTCCAACCTCCTCCAAGCCGCCTATGCGTTGGGGCTGAAGGACGCGCCGAAGATTGAGTTGGTGGCGAACCGCGAACCCGATTAGCCACTGGAGTCTGGGAAATGATTTCAGCCACGCTCCTCATCGGAGTTGGTGCGATCATTTTTGCGTGAACAAACAAATTCGTAGACCCACTCGCCAACCGCCAACGGAGCCAGAGCGCCAACAACCACGCACATATCAACAGCTAACTCAGCCATTTCGTGTTTTCCCAATTCATGAGGAGCGAGCGCGTGAGATGATCCGGCTGAATCGCGAATCCCATGCCAACGGAAAACAGGGTGGTTTTCCCGCGATAACGACGCAGGCGTGCGTAACCAATACGCACGCCTGCCTCGAATAATAAATCCGCTCTCCAGAGAAATTTTGACGTCAACGACGGCAACGGGGCGGGCGTTCGCGACCAACTGTTCGCCACATTTCCGTGGTCAGTGACGCATCCGCATCAGCCCGTTCGTGCTGGCTGGGTCACACAGCGCCATAACGTTCGCCGGTTGCGGCGTGGGCCATGTCCATCAAGAGTTTCGCAACGGTGTCACCACCAAACGTGACCGCGAAGCTTGGTGACGCGTTTGACGATCAACTCTCGAAGCTGTTTTGCTCGCGGGAGCAACGTGGCGAATTCTGGACGACGCGATCGCGCCGCCAGGAAGTCCAATGTCTCGATGACGAATTCGCATTCAGCCAGAGCCCAGCGGCACTTCACGATGTTGCCGCAGATCGTGTCTTCTTCGTAGCCGAGTCCATGTCCACCCGCGAGATTTGCTCCGATCTTTCCTGCGGCAACGCAGACATTGATCGACTCTTCGGGCAGATGGTCCAACTGCATGACCGCAATGCCGAAGTCCATCGCCTTGCGGTAAAGCTGCCGATATTCCGCGAGTTCTTCATCGGTGAGATTTTCACCTCCGAGGATCAGATCACGCGGTTCATCGTCATCGTCCGCCGCAAACGGATCGACGCCGCTCATGGCCATCGAGTGAGACGAATCCACATCAGCGGGATGCTCGTCTTCGTCGCTTCCGGCATCGTTTGACCAAGACTCGTCTTCAAACTCATCGTCGTCGTCGAAATCACCGAGGTCTTCCAAGTCGAGCGATGCTAACTCGTCTTCATCCCAGTCCTCATCTTCAACGCCGGGCGGCAGCGGGTCGCCCGGTTCGATGCCGTAATGGACCTTGTTGTAAAGATCTCGCGGATCGTTCCATTTTTCCCAATCGGGGTCGTCGCCGAGCACGTCCATGTACTTGTCGATCAGCTTCTCGTTCTGAAGCAGATTTTTCTCCCACCAGTTTTCATCGTGGAAGGGATTGGCTTGCTCGAAATTGTCACTGGGCGAGGGCATGAGTGTGATCCTTGGTGACACACCTTAGACCACGCTTGATGAGTGTGGAAGTCGTCTGCAAGAACTTCGTAGCGCGGCAAAGCGACAAGTACGTAGCCGACATCGCTCCGCGTGACGAGCCGATTGCGAGCCGGTCGCTCCTCGAAGCGACCGGCTCGTCACGCGAAGCGATGACGGCTACGTAAAATTTCGACGTAAAGACAATTCATTCGGCGATTTGAAGAAGCTGGTGCCGCTACGGTTGCGGGCCGCCGAACGTCATCGTGACACCGCCATAGACCGAAAATCTTGGCGTCGCGAATCCGAAGGCTTCCTCATACTTCTTGTCGAACACGTTATCGACTCGCGTGAAGAGCCGAACCGACGGCTTCCAGTCGTAATACGCTTGCACGTTTGCGACCGTGTAGCTGCTGAGTTGCGTGCGAATCGGAGCGAACGTGACCGGGTCAGAGTACGGCCCATAATCGGCTCGTTGATCGGCCCAACGCAGGTTGAAGCTGACGTTCGCCTTTCGTTCGATGAAAAACTGATTCACCCCAATCGAATACTTGTTGGGCGGACGTCGCAGCAGTTGCAAGTTCGTGGTGCGGTCAATGGCGTTGGTATGCGTATAAGTCGCCGTCAACGAAGTGTCGTCGAGGATCAGCCAATTCGCCGTGAGTTCAACGCCGGTTGTGAGCGCGAGATCCACGTTTTGGTTTCGACCGAACGGAAATCCTGGAGCCGGAGCGAAGTTGATGAGATTGTTGAAGTCGTTGCGAAAGTAAGTTCCATCGACCACGAAGCGACGGTCAGAGTCGAAGGCCTGTTCGACGCCGACGTCCCAGCCTTTGCTATGCTCGGGACGCAGTCCGGTGTTACCACCGAAGCCGAAGTACTCGGCAAGCGATGGTGCTCGAAAGCCGGTGCCGATCGTGCCGTGAAAGGCCGTGTTGGTTTCCTTCACCTGGTAC
>JAYUFI010000701.1:0-1563 GCA_043738805.1 Planctomycetaceae bacterium
ATCTTCCACTCGCTCGGTGTGCCGCTTGATATGCGTCTGGGAAAAGATGGCTTCACTCGACCGCTTTCCACCGGCGAACCGCTGATGGATTTGTTCGGCTAACATGGGGATGCACTCCGCTTGACGTCTAACCGCACGCCTACGCTTGCAGTCAAACGGTGCGGCGCAGCCGGAACAAAATTGTGGATAAACCAACATGTTTCGACACGTTTTCGCGGTCATTGCCAAGGCGACGAGGTTTCGTTTCGAGTCACTCAGAGCATCGCGAAACGGTCTCGTATTGGCTTACTTCCTGAATGCCTCGCTGGCGTCGCACGCTGCGCCGCCGGACGTCCAGTCAGATGATGTGGTTAAACAAATGGAGCGTGCGCGCGTTGTTCTTCGTCGGCTCAACCGCACCGAGTACCAGAACACTGTCCGCGACCTGTTGGGTATCGATGTCGATCTGAAAGAGTTGCTCCCATTAGACAGGTCGGCCGGTGGGTTCGACAACGTGGGCGAGGCGTTGCACATCTCGTCTTTCTTGATGGACCGGTATCTGGACGCGGCCGACAAGGCACTCAACGTCGCCATCGTCAACTTGCCTCAGCCGCCGCTGGTCAAGAATCGCTACAGCCTGAAAGACGACCGGTTGGTGAAGACGACGACCGAGAAGGTCTATCTGGAGCGAGACGATTCACTGGTGATGCTCAGTTCATCGCCATGGAACGCGATCACGGTCACGCAGTTCTATCCGCCGGATCGTGGCCGGTATCGCATCCGCATCTCGGCCTACGGTTATCAAAGCTCCGGCAAGCCCGTGACTTTTCGAGTCGATGCCGGCCCGATGTTGATGGGGACCAAGAATCATCTCGTCAGTTATTTCGATGCCGCTCCCGACGAGCCGACTCTGACGGAGTTCCACGATAATTTCGAGGCTCGAAGTCACATTCGCATCTCACCGTACGGACTGGCCAGTGCTCAGACCGTGACGAAAGTCGCGCCCGACAAATACGAAGGACCTGGCTTGGGCATCGAATGGATCGACGTCGAAGGTCCGCTGCACGACGCCTGGCCGCCGGAAAGTCATCGCCGCATCTTCGGCGACATGGCGCAAGGACCGGCCCCGATCTACAACTATTCCAATCGCATGGAAGTTGTCTCGAAAGATCCGCTCGTCGATGCTGATTGCATCCTCCGCAACTTTGCTCGCCGCGCCTTTCGGCGACCGGTCACCGATGCCGACATTCAACCGCTCACCAAACTCGTCGAGTCCAAGCTGGCCGAAAAGCATTCGTTCGAGCAGGCCATCCGCGTCGGTCTCGCCGCGATCCTGGTCTCACCCGAGTTCCTGTTCCTCCGCGAAGCACCGGGCAAGCTCGATGACTTCGCACTCGTCAGCCGCCTGTCCTATTTCCTCTGGAGCACGATGCCGGATGAAGAGTTGCTCGCGGAATGTGGGCGGACTTCGCCGAAGTCCGCGTCTGATGAGCCGACTTCGGCGAAGTCGGCCCACACGGACGGCACACGGAGTGTGCCTTCTACATTGTCCGACCCCGATGTACTCCACAAACAAGTCGAGCG
>JAYUFI010000702.1:0-11165 GCA_043738805.1 Planctomycetaceae bacterium
CTCCGCAGACTCATGACGGCCACCAGCGAGAATTGCCGGTTCGCACCGAACTGCTGTTTCTGGCGACGATTGCACTCGGCTCATCGGACGCGCGGGACGCTCAAATTCCGCAGGTCGGCGTGACGAAACCGAATGCAACGACCGCAAGGATCACAGCAGCCTATCCACCGCTCGTGCTCGAAACTCGAAGATCGCGGCGAGGTCTCGCGCGACAAACACTGCGTGCGCCAAACGTCCGAACCAGCCATAGGGGAGCACATAGTGAATCTCGTCCGTCATACGAGTTTGCTCACCAATCGACTCGAACGTGTGCCGGTGATGCCACAGCACATACGGGCCGCGCAGTTGCACATCCACGAACTCGAACGGCGGTTTCCAAGCGGAGATCGTGGTCGTCCATTGAACCGGAACGCCATGCAGGCGCAACGAGTATTGAATGATCGCGCCAACGTGCATCGCGATCGGCAACGGCGTGAGAATCTGAAAGTTCAACCACGGCGGCGTGAGGCTTTCGAGATTCCCAGCGTCGGCAAAGAACTGAAAGACCTCGTCGATCGGCTTCGGGATCAACTGCTCGCGAAAGAGTCGAAACGGTTTCATGCGATGTCAGCCGATGATGACTCGTGGTTGTTTCGCCGGATCGGGTTCGGCTTTCGTGATCAGCTTCCGGACCAGCCAAGGGATGTTTCCTTCGCCGAACAAGACGAATCTCAAATTCATCGTCAGCGGGTCTTCGTCGGACCAGCCGAAGTGCAACTCCGGTGGCTTGCCGGTCTTCGACAGTTCCAGTGCAATCGCGGCCAACACGTGAGCGATCGAGACGCACTTCGACACGCGGATAATGAAGCGACCTTCTTCGTCGGTCACTTCGATGAGTGGCGTTTGATAGAAGTCGCTGACGTCGCCGAGATGTGCCTCGACGAAAACAATCGGCACGCTCGCATCCAGATGATGCACTTCGCGAATCTGCTCCTCTTTTTTCGCCAGCGATCGAGTTCCCCCTTCGCGATGTGGCACGAGCACCGGAAACTCCAGATGTCGCAACGCATCCCACAGAAATCGCGATTCGTTGCTGACAAACTGAAAGCTGACAAACCGCAACTCCGTCGTCCGCATCATGCGCGAGACGAACGATGAGACGAACACAGTCGCGATGAAGCAACTGGCGATCGCGAGTCCTTCCGGCTTCTCAAACAAGATCATCGTGGTCACGTAGAAAAACACGACGGCGATCATCACGAACGGCCACGCAATACGGCTGGCAACAGAACCTTGTCGCTTGCGATATTGATCAATCACCGTCGCCACGCACGCGCTGGAAATCAACATCATCACGCCGGTCGCATACGCGCCACCTTGAGCCTCCACGTTCGCTTGAAAGGCGACCGTCACCAACAAATTGATGAACGTGAAGAGCACCACCATCGGACGCAACGCGGACGCCCATTCCGGAGCCATGCCGTATCGCGGCAAGTAACGCGGCACAAGGTTTAGCAATCCCGACATCGCACTCGCTCCGGCGAACCACAGAATCGCGACGGTGCTCAAGTCGTAAATCGTTCCGAAGACGTCGCCGAACATCGGATTGAGCGTTTCCGAATTCTGCGCGTGTGCGAGATACGCCAATGCGCGGTTCGCAGCGTCTCCCCCTTTTTCAAGCTCGCCAGCGGGGATCAATGTCGTGACCACCATCGCCGAACCGAGCAAGTAAACCGACATGATCACTGCGGCGGAGATCAACAATTTCCGCGCATTCCGAATGCGTCCGATCGGGTTCTCCGGTTTGTCATCATGATTACCTTTAATCAACGGCATCACCGCGACACCGGTTTCAAAACCGCTCAAGCCGAGTGCCAACTTGGGAAAGAACAGAATGCAAACAACAGCAATCGCTCCCCAGCCAGTCCCGTCAACGGGCCGCTCCGCTAACGCCCAATCGCCCGCTTGCACCAAGCTCCACCAATGCGAGACCGCATCGGGATGCTTCACCAAATAACACAGACCGCTCCCAATCACGATCGTATTGAGCGTCAGATAAATCGCCACCAGCCCGACTGCGATCCCGATGACCTCACCAAATCCGCGCAGGAAAACACTACCGAGTACGACGAGTAAAAACATCGTCAGCATCATCTGGCCTTGCAGCCAATCAGGCGCGTTCTGCCACAGCGGATTGTGAATGAGATGCTCCGCCGCATCGGCTGCTGAAAGGGTCTTCGTGATGACAAAATCCGTCGCCGCGAAGCCGAGCAAAATCAGCACGAGAAATTTCCCGCGCCAACCATGCACCAGCTTTTCGAGCATCGCGATCGAGCCTTGCCCGCTAAACGATTGCCCGGCGACATAGCAATAAACCGGCAACGCTCCGAACAGCGTCACCAGCACGAGCAACACCGTCGCCAGCGGTGCCAAACGCCCGGTCGCTTCAAACGCCATCGACGGCTGATACCCCAGCGTGCTGAAGTAATCGACGCCGGTCAAGCACAACACCCACAGCCAAAAGCTCTGATGCTCATGATGACCAGACTCAGCCGCGCCTGCTGGCGACGACGGCCCCGCCCCATGAACCGGGGGAGCGTGTGAACTCGCCGAGTGCTGTTTCTGAGAAGCGTTGTCCCCGACGGTCGAAGACAAAGTTTGCGGTTCCTGCGGGTGCGAGTTTGTCGCACCACTATTTATCGCGGACATGGTTTTCCACCACGACCGGCCAAGTCTGTTGATGCTCTGTTCGAGCGGCTCACAAGCAGAGGACTCAACCGAACCCTGCCGGAGAAGGGACGGACGCTAGCAGGAGCAAGGGGACGCTCGCAATGGTCGCTCACTTTTCGAGCCCCCTCCGCTGCGATGACTTGGCAACGAGAGTCCATGCCCCATTCAAATCCACTCTCTCCGTGCCGCCGTGTCTCCGTAGTGAATCCCTTCCCCATTCATCAGTAGCACCATCCGGTTTGACGAACCACCCATGCTGGTTGAGTTAGGTCGAAACAAACCGGTAGAGTGCCTGCGTAAATTCTGTATTCGCGGAGCCGTTTCAATGCTGCCGGTGAAATTTCCCTCGCCCCTGGAATCGCTGCGTCGGCAACTGGCTGATGAACAGCACTTGACGCCTTGTGAACGCCTGCGATCTGTTGGCGACGGCAGCGATGAATCCCGATGACGATGTTTACGGATCGCAAGACCCATTGTGGCTTCGCCGAAAAGCTGAGTGGCATAAGGGGCATTGCGAGAGCTTTTCCAGCGGGAGCAAGACACCGCAAACTCCGATCCTCCTAACAGCCTCGGTGGTGTGCTGTCGGTTCTGGTCGAAGTCTTGCGGGGACACAACGCGGTCTAACTCATAGCCGCTTAACGTGCGGCTCATGTCAGAATCGCCCGGATCGGCGTTCCTTCGCAGATTGTCAGCGGTCGGCCGAGGTTGTCGGGCAATTGCAAATGAGGATCGACTCCCAGGCTGTGATAGATCGTCGCGGCGAGATCTTGCGGTGATGTCGGATTTGAGGCGGGATATGCGGCGAAGCGGTCGCTCGAACCATGCACGACTCCGCCCCGAACACCGCCGCCGGCAAGGACCGACGTGAAACAGCTCGGCCAGTGATCGCGACCGTCTCGGCCCGCCCCCGCGCCGCCGACAACACCTTGACCGACTCGTGGGGTGCGACCCATTTCGCCCGTCCAGACGATGAGCGTGTCGTCCAACATGCCTCGCTGCTGCAGGTCATCCAACAAGGCGCTGAAGGCTTGATCGGTCGTCGGACAGAGCCGCGTTTTGAGGTCGATGAAGTTGCGGTTGTGCGTGTCCCAATAAACGCTGACGTTCGTGATTCCCTCGTTCGGCCAGAAGACCGTGACGAACGGCACTCCCGCTTCGACCAGCCGCCGAGCTTGCAGGACCGACTGTCCGTGAATGTTCATGCCGTAACGCTCGCGGAGTGCGATCGGTTCGCGAGTCAGATCAAACGCCTCGACCGCGCCGCGCGAAGAGAGCAGCGAGAACGCTCGGTCGTAGTGACCGCGAGTCGCCACCACGCGCGCGTCCCCTTCCAGATCGCGCAGTTGCCGGTCGATGTCGTTGAGCAATTCACGGCGTCGGTTCGAGCGGGCTTCCGGAACATCCGCGTGAAGCGCGAAGTCGCCGACTTTGTAATCCGGCTTGCTGCCGTCGGCGTCGATCCGCATCGGCTCGAAAGTCGGGCCGAGCCAACCGGCTCCTTGGCCATGCGACTCTTCCACAAAGCGCGGTGCACCGTTCGGCACGACCGGCATCATCGAGACGAAGGGGGGCAGCGGTCCGCGACCGCGACCCAGCCGTGACATCACCGCACCGATGCTCGGCCAATCTTCCGCCAGCGGAGCACCGCGCCGCGGAGTCGCTCGGCCGGTCAGCGGGAAATGCGTGGCCGACGTGTGATCGACATCGTCGTGAGTCATCGACCGAATCACCGCCAGCTTGTCCGCTCGCCGAGCCAGCAGCGGCAAGTGCTCGCATATTTGCAGGCCAGAGACGTTCGTGTCGATCTGCTGAAAGTCACCCCGATACTCGGACGGAGCACTCGGCTTCATATCCCAAGTGTCTTGATGTGCAGGTCCGCCCCACATGAAGAGGAAGATGCAAGCCTTCGCTCGCGGACGCTGATTCCCGGTGCCAGCCGACTCCGCCCGCGCGGCTGCGTTCATGTGCAGCCACTGCGGCAAATCCAACCCCAGCACGCTGAGCGCTCCCGCCCGCAAATACTCCCGCCGCCGCATCGGAGCGGCGAGAATGTGACTGCGGCAAGCGGTGTGAAATGCGGATGTCATGCTGTTGGCGAACCTGGAACTCTCTGGCGAAGAGCGGATTCTGGATCATCGGCCGAATCGGACGGCGGCTCACAGTACCGTTCCGTTTTGATCCGGATCAAGCAGGAACAAGATTGTCGTCCCTTGGCACAAGTTGCCGACCTCCGTCACACTCCGAACGCTCACCATGATGTGTGACTCACGATTCTGTCCCGCCGACTCACGGAGCTCTTGATGTTCCTCCTCCGACGTCATCCTCGCATTGCGGTCTTTCTGGTGTGGGCGGTGACAACGCTTCTCACCGATCAACTGTCGGCTCAAACGCCGAATCCCGAATTCACACATGCGCTGCCGATGGCCGTGCAGCGGGGGGCGACGACTGACGTCACCGTCTTTACGTATCCGGGTCAGAAGAAAGGTTTCGACGGCACGTTTGCCGTGCTGTTTCAGGGGGAGGGGCTCAAGGCCGAGATCGTACCGCGCGGCGAGAAAGAATCGGTCGATCAGCTCAAGCTGAAAGTGACTGTCGATTCGATTGCCACGTTGGGCGTGCATGAGTTTCGCATCGCTGCGGCGAGCGGCGCTTCGACGTGCGGGCAATTGCTGGTCATCGACGGGCCGGGTGTCATCGAACAGACCGAGCCTCATGCCGATCGCGAAAAAGCTCAAGCGGTGCAGATCGGGCAGACCATCTCCGGCATGTTGACCGCGAAGGAGCAGGTCGACGTTTACAAAATCACCGCGACCGCCGGGCAGTCGGTGACATTCGCGATGCACTGCTTCCGCTTCTTTTACAAGCGACACAACCAGTTCGATCAGCTCGATCCGATTGTGGTGATCAGCGATGCGACCGGTCGCGAGTTAGCGTCGAATGACGACTTCCACTTTGCCGACTCGCTGGTGAACTACAAGTTCGAGCAGGCGGGGGACTACTTCATCACGGTGCGCGATGTCGACTTCAACGGAACGGCCTCGTTCACCTACCTGTTGCAAACGACCGATCGGCCTTTCATCACCGCCGCGTTTCCGCTGGCCGTTTCACCAAGCGGGCCGATGACGTTTCAAGTGGCGGGCTTCAACATCGCTTCCCCCGCTGCCGAGTTAGTCGCCAACACGCTGCCGAACCCCGCGCCGGTCGGTCGGCATTCGGTGCAGTTGTCGCCGGGGGCTCCGGCCTTCAATCCGGTCTTCGTCGAAGTGACCGACTTGCCGCTCGTGGCCGATGTGGAACCGAACGACAAACCGGGGCAACAACAAACCGTCTCGTTCCCACAAGGGGTCAACGGACGGATGGATCAGCCGAACGATATCGACAGCTACGCGCTGACACTCAAAGCGGGACAGGCCGTGCGCTGCGAAGTGAAGGCACGTCGAAACGGATCGAGTCTCGATTCCACAATCCGTGTCTTGAACGCGCAAGGCGGAGTGCTTGCTGCGAACGATGACATTCATCCCAGCACAAAGGATTCGCTGCTGGTCTTCACCGCTCCGGCCGACGGCGTCTATACGCTGCAAATTCGCGACTTGCTGTATCGCGGCGGCCCGACGTTTGGGTACTTCCTGTCGGTCAAACCGGACCTGCCCGACTTCACCGTGCAGTGCGACGAAGATCGAGCGGGACTCGGACCTGGCACGAACATGCCGTGGTACGTGAAGGTTGCGAAGTCGGGCGGCTTCAACGCGCCGGTCGAGTTCCGTATCGAAGGTCTTCCTGCCGGAGTCACCGTCAACCCGCTGACGATTCCGGCGCACGCGGCCGACGGCGTGCTGATCTTGCAGGCGGCCGCCGATGCGAAGCCGATCGCGTCGTTCGTCAAGGTCTTCGCCAAAGCAACCGTCACCGGCCCCGATGGTCAGCCGCGCGTGATTGAAAAACTCGTCGAACCGCTCACCGAAATGGAAATGCCCGGCGGCGGTCGCATGATCTGGCCGGTCGAAACGCACATCGTTTCGGTCTGCTCGAACTTCGACATCGCCGCCGTCAAAGTGACGCCGACCGAAATCACGCTGAAGCCGGGGGAGAAAGCAACGATCGACGTCGAAATCACTCGCCGCGAAACCTACAAAGACCGGCTGACGCTTGACGTCATGCTGCAACATCTTGGTCAGGTCTTCGGGACGTCGCTCCCTCCGGGCATCAAAGTCGTCGACGCCGGCAGCAAGACGTCGCTCGATCCCACCGAAACCAAAGGCCGAGTCATCATCGAAGCGGCTGCCGATGCGAAACCATTCGACCGAGTCCCGATCAGCATCAACGCGAACATCTCAATCAGCTTTACGCAAAAGCGTCCGTATGCCAGCTCGCCGATTTGGCTGACGGTGAAACCGTGATGTCGCGAAGTTTTGCTGTCGTTGCCGCGATTGATGGGAAGAATGGGAATCATGTGAGTTCTGCCTCATCATTCCCATACTTCCCATCAATCCCATGACCGCTGCCTGAGGCCACAACCAACTTGGAAACCCCATTCAGCAATCCAACCAAGGCAAACCACATGGCCATCGAAATCAATCTCGTCTACGAAGGACAACTTCACTGCGTTGCGACTCACGGGCCGTCGGGAGCGACGCTTGCGACCGACGCACCTGTGGACAACCACGGCAAAGGAGAATCCTTTTCGCCGACAGACCTCGTCGCGACGGCGCTGGGCGCATGCGTCATGACCATCATGGGGATCGTGGCCGGTCGGCATCAGTTCGATCTGTCTGGCACGCGGATTCACGTCACGAAAGAAATGATTCAGCAACCGGTCCGTCGCATCGGCCGGCTAGCGGTGACGGTGACCGTCCCGGCCGAGAAAGCCGCTCGGCTGTCAGAAACCGATCGCAGTAAGCTGGAGACAGCCGCTCGACATTGTCCCGTGCATCAAAGCCTGCATCCCGACATCGACGCGCCGATTGAGTTTTCTTGGGAAGGTTAGCACGACGCGCCAGTGAGTGATTGTTCGCGAAAACTACTCGCTGGCGCACTGTGTTCGTGGCGAGCGCGTCCGTGGCGCTGATGGCGATATCGCGATCACTCACGGTTTACTCCGACGACCGCAGGAAGTTGGGCACCTCAGCCCGTCATTTGAGACTCAACGGGCAAGAGTACCCGTTTGACGAATTTGTTCTTGGACAGATTCTTAGTACCTTTGGGCGTCAGTCCCATTTGCCAAGGATCTATTTGTCGTCTCTCACGGTACACCAATCATGAAAACTCTTCGCACGTTGCTCACACTTCTTGCTGTCCTTTTATGCGGGACGATTGGTTGCGAACCGGGACCAAGCCCCACTCAAATAACGGCATCGTCGGATCAAGTGGCCGCCGCTCAAACAACGCCTGAGTCCGCGATGGAAGCGAAGCGACCGCGCGATGCCAGCGATGAATTCTTCGATGGTGGGCCGATCTCCGAGCTGAAGATTGAGATTCCCGAAGGGGAGCTGAAGCAACTTCGCGAGAACAACAAAGCGTATGTTCGCTGCACGATTCGCGAAAACGACGACATCATCTACAGGAGCGTCGGCATCAAATTGAAAGGTGCGGCGGGGAGCTTTCGTGAGATCGACGATCGGCCCGCATTGACGTTGAACATGGACAAGTTCGCGAAACACAAAGGCAAAAAACAGGCGTTTCATGGGCTCGATAAGTTTCATCTCAACAACTCGGTGCAGGATGAAAGTTATCTCAACGAGCTGATTTGCTCGGAGCTTTGCCGAACCGCCGGTGTCGCGACGCCGCGTGTCAGTCACGCGCGCGTGTGGATTAACGAGCGCGACGTCGGGCTGTACGTGTTGAAGGAAGGCTTCGACAAGAAGTTTCTCAAGCGACACTTCGCTGATCCGAACGGCAACCTTTATGACGGCGGTTTCTTGCAAGACATCGACGTTGATTTGGAGAAGGACTCCGGCGATGGCGAGGATGATCGCTCGGATCTGCACGCCCTCAAAGCGGCATGCGAGGAGCCCGATCCAGAGAAACGTTGGCCGCTGATTGAAGAGCGTCTCGATGTGGACAAGTTCCTCAGCTTCGTCGCGCTGGAGATGATGACCTGCCACTGGGACGGGTACTCGTTCAACAAAAATAACTATCGCATCTATTTCGATCCGACAAATCAAAAGGCGTACTTCCTCACTCATGGCATGGACCAAATGTTTGGCGACCCGGGCGCGCCGGTGCTCGATCATCCGGGGACGATTGTCGCGGCGGCGGTGATGCAGAATCCCGTATGGCGTGCGAAGTATCGTGAGCGTCTTCGCGAACTGCTGCCGTTGTTTGCTCCGGCTGACAAGCTGATCGCGCGCGTCGATGCGGTTCAGCCTCGTTTGCGTCCGTTGCTCGCAGCGATGAATGCGGAGCAAGCTCAAGGTCACGACGACCGAATCAGAGAGCTGAAAGAGCGATTGATTGCTCGCGCGGAAAATCTCAAAGAGCAAGTCGAGCAAGCTGACCCCGCGCCGCCAGAGTTCGATGAGCACAACGTCATGCCGCTCGCTGATTGGTACGGAGCCTCTGAGTGCGAAGACGCGATGCACGAAGAGGTCGATGTTCCTGGCGAGCCGCCGCGAAAGGCGTATCTCATCAAGTGTGGTCCGAGCGGTCGCTGTGTCGCGTCGTGGCGTCGCAAGGTTTTGTTGGCCAAGGGACGTTATGAACTGACCGTCGAGGCCAAGACGGCTGACGTCGAAACGCTCGAAGATGAGCGTGGTTCCGCTGCTGGTATTCGCATTTCGGGCGAGAAGCGGACGGGCAAACTCGCAGGGACAACCGATTGGACGCCGCTGAAGTTTGAATTCAACGTCCTAGAAGATGTCCGCGAAATCGAAATGGTTGCCGAGTTGAAATCGACCAAAGGCCAAGTCTGGTTCGATCGTGAAACGCTGAAGCTCAAGCGGCTCATGCCGCAACAAGTGGAATAACCACGCTGACTGTTGCTCTCCGAATGTTCAACAGAGCGAATGTGCTAAGCGATGCGACTATCGCGCATCACAAACGTGACATCGCGGCTGCACGACTGAAATCTCAGCCTCGCCGTTAAGCAATTGAGTCGCGGTTTATTGCGTCTCACTATGCCTCCGCGTCAGTTTGTAAAGCCGGTCATTTTTCAGTGACTCGTTGGAGATCTGCGTGACGACTGATGTTGCTGCGATCCGCTGCCACCACAGTCGGCTTGGTTGACGAGAACAACGGCTGAAAATGCTAAGAGAATGAAACAGGCTGAGAATCGTCTTGTTTGAACACATTGGCGCGAGAGCAGATCAGTTCCGCGCCGAGATAATGTTTGCGATGCGTCACGATTTTGATTTGTGACTGCCAATCTTCGTGAAATCGCCGAGTTTGCTTGGGATTTGCAGGCGTGTTGCACTGCGGCAACGTGAACTGCACGAAGTCGTGAACGGGCGCTGGCACACCGTCTGCCTTTAACTTCATCAGTGCCGCAGCCTGTTGAATCAACCAACGGTTGAACCAACAAGCTGCGATCTGGTGCCGAGCTTCACATCACACGCTCGGCTTCGATTTGGTTCAGGCTTCACTCATCGCTGACGAGCGGTGTTCGTGGGAATGCCAGAGTCGCCCCTCAATGCGGTTCTCGTGTTCTCAACAGTGGAGTGGATTTGCTGGTGGCCACCGGCGAACCACGGTTTGATTTGCTTGAGTGTTTCCCAGCTCAAGTGATTGCGGTGTTCATCATCGTCGGCGAGAGGATCAGACTCGCCCTCCGTGAGAGCATCTGCGGGTGCGAGGGAGTCATGTTCTGTAATGACTTCGGGAATGGTTTCTTTGTCTTATCTCACTAGGTCTCTCAATCTCAAAAAGGAACGGTTCAATGCGTAAGCTTTTCAATGACGAAGCTGGTTTCGTGGTTTCGGCCGAGCTCGTGCTCGTCCTGACGATCGCTGTCCTGGGCATGGTTGTCGGTTTGACCGCCGTCCGTGACTCGATCTCTCAAGAATTGGTTGACTTGTCGGACGCCTTCGGTGCCGTCAACCAGACCTACAACGTCGCTGGTATCTCCAAGGCTAAGCTCGTCGGCAAGGCTCACGCCGCTGTCGGTGGCTTCGGCTTCAACGACAACGCGGACGACTGCGACTGCCGGGGTCTGACGATCACCGACGTTTGCGGCAAGAACGACAGCAGCACTGGTGCTGGCAACGACGGAAACCCGTAATCCCCTGGAAGCTCTCTTGATGCTCCCAAAAAGCCGCCACGGTTTGACCGTGGCGGTTTTTTTGTTTTGTGCCACGCAAAATCGTTCGACGATGCCTCACGGCGACCCAGCGTGGGGCGGTTTCGTTTGACCTAGTGCTTCGTCCCCTCTTGAATTTCGAGTTGGGTAGCTGGGGTCGAGCAACGCGAGCCCCCAGCGAAACACAGGCTGGGGGCTCACTTCGCTCGACCCCAGCCACCCGAA
>JAYUFI010000703.1:0-11157 GCA_043738805.1 Planctomycetaceae bacterium
ATTTTGAGCATTGTGAATGCGTCCGCCCTCGCTCACGCTGCGGGTTACTTGTGACTCAGAACCAAAGTCGCAATCCGCTGACCAGTCCATTCAACTCAACACCACCCAACTTGTAGTAGTCGTAGCCGGTGAAGACCTCGAAGCGATTGAAGAGATAGCCGACCGTCGCTCGGCCATGAAAGAGTGATGAATGTCCGAGGCGGCCAAAGTCGAGCGTGCTCGACACGACCCAATTTCGAGCAGGATAGAAATCTGCTCCGTAAGTGAAATTGAATCCGGCCGCTCCCCGACGATCGTCGGCAGACCAATTCACTCCGAGCCCCGTGTAAAACGCCGCGTGCTTGTTCTGAGCGAAACGGTAGACGAAGTTCGCGTCCCCAGTCCAAAGAGTGTCGTGCCCCGCGAACAACTCCTCGCGACGACGATTCCATTCCACATCAATTCCGAACCGCGACGTCGAATCCAGTTGCAACCGTCCGCCCGTTTTGCTGAGCCCATCAAAGTTGTTCCCGTACTCCGACGTGAAGCGCCCCGCCCACTTGCGAGTCCATTCCGCCTGCGGCAATTGATCAACAATGAAACCATTCCAGTCGTCGGAGAACGGGTAGTCGCCAAAGAAGCCCTCATTCCCTTCGTCACCCAACATTTGCCGAGGAATTGACCAGGGAGCAGCTACGACACCGAGCACCGTCGATCCAGTAAACTCCAATGATCCAGCCGACGGATCGCCATCCGCCACACCGGAAACAAGTCCGCTCAAAAGCCCGCCGATGAAAGAGTTGCTGTGATCGTCGTCGTCATCGTCCGATGCAGCATTCTTGCTGTCCGAACAGGACGATGACTTCGACTCTTTTTTCTGGCTGATTTCGCTACGTGCGTCAGCCAAGCGACCTTGAGCGTGTGCTTTGTCGGTCGCCAAAATCAGCCCACAAAAAACGACGATGACCAGAACGAAACGCATCACGGCTCTCAGTGAGACGAGTCCAAGAGACACCTGAAACGCGCTACCGAAGGAGATGTCAATTCGATGGAACACTGAAACATAAATCAGAGTTGGCGAATTTGGCAACACGAGTTCAGGCGTTAATGCGACCGTGAATCATCCGGGCAAGCGCAGCTACTGCCGCAAGTTTTACTGGCACAAAGCTGTTTGAATCGCCTCCGCGACACGAATCGTTCCTTCGTAGATCGCTCGGCCAATGATCGCGCCAATGAGTTTCGGCTGCGAGCGACTGACGGCAGCGAGCTTGCGGACGTCGTCGAGCGTGGTGACACCGCCCGACGCGATGACGGGGAGACCGAGTTCGGCGAGTTGAATCATGTCGCGGATCGTGCCTTCGTCGACTCCTTGCATCATGCCGTCGTTCGCGATGTTCGTGTAGACGACTGCGGCGAGATCGAGGTCGGCGTATTGCTTTGCCAATTCGATGGCCGATGTCTTCGAGACATCGAGCCAACCTTCGGTGGCGACCATCCCGTCTCGCGCATCGATGCCCAGCACCAATCGGCCGGGCCAGCGTTGGACCATCTCATGAAACCACTGCGGTTGCTTGAGCGCTTGCGTACCGATAATGACTCGCTCGACGCCGACATCGTCGAGCATCAGCCGGATCGCCGCTTCATCGCGAATACCGCCACCGAGTTCACACTTCACGCCGGTCGCTTGAACGATCCGCCGAACCACTTCGTGATTGACCGGCCGGCCCGCCTTCGCGCCGTCGAGATCCACGAGATGCAGCCATGCCGCCCCGTCACCCACCCAACGCTGTGCCATCTCGACCGGATCATCACCAAAGATGGTTTCTTGGGCGTAATCTCCTTGCCGCAGCCGGACACATTTTCCGTTGCGGAGATCAATAGCGGGGAGGATTTCCATGCGAGTTCCTGATGTGGGCGATGCCCGTAACGAAAAACGATTTCAGCGAGCGGCGGTGTTTAGCGCGTTCACGGCGTGAAGTGAAGCGTGGCCGCGTGCGCCAGGAAAGTCTGAAGCGCCAGCGAAGGGATACTGCGACAAGTCCTGCGCTGGAGTTTCAGGCTTCAATCCGACACTTTGTCGGAGGCTGTTGTGCAACTCCAATTTCTCTCCAAGCACACCGCCATCTTCAACTCACCTCATCCACAATTTTTTCAAGAGTGTGGCGTGACGCTCCGCGTCGCGATTTACGACGCGGAGCGTCGTGCCACAAGGCCGCTTTGCCACGCTACGAAATCGGAAATCCTCTTCG
The DNA here is from genome assembly GCA_043738805.1 of Planctomycetaceae bacterium. GTDB lineage: Bacteria > Planctomycetota > Planctomycetia > Planctomycetales > Planctomycetaceae > SXKJ01. Next base: position 2,229 of record JAYUFI010000703.1, read on the forward strand.
ACATCATCGCTTATGCGGACGGTTGTTTGTCAGACTCGAACGCTGTCGATAGCGTGCCTCCCTTCGTCGTTGAGAACGACGTCAGCCTTCTTCGGACTCTCTTTCAGGAACTGCATCATGCGACTGCATTGGATGGTGATTGCTGTGACATTGTTGGTCGGTGTTGAACTTTCGGCAGCGGACCCAGCTGCGAACGACGCCGGTTTCGTTTCGATCTTCGATGGCAAGATGCTGACCGGCTGGCACAAGAACCCGGAACGAATTGGACACGGTACCGGCGGGCGCTGGGTGGTCGAAGAGGGAGTCATCTCCGGCGAGCAAGATCCTCCCGGCAGCGGCAACGGTGGAATTCTGCTGACCGACGAGAAGTTCAAAGATTTTGAATTGTTGATCGACATGAAGCCCGATTGGGGCGTCTGTTCCGGCCTGTTCGTGCGAGCGAACGACAAAGGGCAGTGCTTTCAGATGATGGTGGACTATCACGATCGAGGAAACGTCGGCCACATCTACGGCGAAGGAACAGGCGGCTTCAACACGCGGCCCTACGACATCTTTGGTGAAGAGAAAGATGGCAAGCTCGTGAAGCTCTCCGCGAAACCGGCCGAGCCTGCGAATCCCGTAACTCCAACTTGCACCAGCGACGAATGGCTCAAAGCATGGAAGGTCAACGATTGGAATACCGCTCGCGTTCGCGTCGTCGGCAATCCTCCGGTCATCACGACTTGGATCAACGGCCTCAAGGTCAACGAGTTCGATGGGACGAAGTTCGAGGCCAAGAATTATGACAAGGCCAAAGTCGCCGAAACGCTCGGAGCCGCCGGTTCGATCTCCGTCCAAGTCCACGGCGGACAAGGTTGGCCCAACGGAGCCAAGTGCCAATGGAAGAACATCAAAGTGAAGCGGCTATAAGAAGCGGGAGAGCAACGCCGTAGCCCGGTTTTTCAAACCGGACGGCCCAGTTCACCCGGTTTGAAAAACCGGGCTACAAAGTCGCACGATCCTTTTTCCATGCTCCGAACCATCACGAGATTCGTCTTCCGCTGTTTGGCGGCGAGTGACTAGAACGCCCTGAAATCTGGGCGACTTGTTTAACCGCACGCTGTAGGCACGCGCGTTTGGATTAAAAGTGCGTGCGATTGCACGCGCGTGCCTGCGGCGTGCGGTTAATCGACATGAAACGGAGTGACTGCTTGTGGACAGGGATGTCGTGATCTTTGGCGGCGGAGCCGCTGGATTGTGGTTGCTGGATGAGTTGACTCGTCGCGGTTTGAGCGCAGTGTTGCTTGAGGCAAACGCGCTCGGTACCGGGCAGACGGTCGCCGCGCAAGGAATCATTCACGGCGGCTTGAAATACACGCTGCAAGGTTTGCTAACGAAGTCTGCGGCCAACATTCGTGAGATGCCGAGGGTTTGGCGCGACTGTTTAGATGGCCGCAGCGAACCGGACTTGAGCGACGTGCGACGCCGATCGGACGAGTGCTTTTTGTGGCGCACCGATTCGCTGTCGTCTCGGCTGGGAATGCTGGGAGCACAATTTGGTTTGCGAGTCGCTCCGCAAACGGTCACGTCGGATGATCGACCAGAGTTACTACGAGGTTGTCCGGGAACAGTCGCTCGCTTGCTGGAGCAAGTCATCTCGGCCGTCAGCCTGATCGAAGTGCTCGCTGCCCGACATAATGAGCGGATGTTGCAAATCAATCCTCAGCAGGTTGAGTTCGTCTGTCGCGCGGCAGGGGACGTGAGTCTGATTCGATTGCATCGTGACGATGGTCAATCGCTCGAATTGCGACCGCGTCATGTCGTCTTCACCGCCGGGGCTGGTAACTCGGCGTTGCGCCGCAGTGTGCAGTTGAATCAAGAAGCGATGCAGCGCCGCCCGCTACACATGGTCATGCTACGCGGCTTGCTGCCAGCCTTTCAGGGACATTGTGTGGATGGCGCGAAGACGCGCGTGACGATCACGTCGGATGTTGATTCTGTGGGGCGAATTGTGTGGCAAGTTGGTGGGCAAATCGCGGAAGAGGGAGTCGTCTGGGATGACCTTTCGTTGTTGGCGAACGCTCGCCAAGAATTGGTCAGCGTGCTGCCAGGCATCGACCTTTCGTCGGTCGAATGGAGCACGTATCGCGTCGATCGCGCAGAAGCGATCATGCCCGGCGGCAAGCGTCCAGAGACGGTGCAGATTCGTCGCGAAGGAAATTGTTTGACTGCTTGGCCGACGAAGCTCGCGCTCGTTCCGCAGTTGGTGGCTGAGATCACAGCCGAACTCGTGGAGCACGTTTCCAACGTGCTCGTTTCAAGCGGCGGGCCTTCACATATAAGTGAGAGCAAGAACGCCAACAAGCACGGGCAGGTTGAAAACCTGCCCCACGATTGGCCGCGTCCGTTGGTCGCATTGCCGCCGTGGGAGACAGCCGAACGCTGGCGATCAGATGCGGAAGTCGCCACCTCTTCCGACCGTACTTCTCATCCAGCGTCGTTGCCGAAGGCGGCATAAGTCACTCAAACTAAGCGATTTTTGGGGGAGAACTTTCAACACAAAGAACTCGAAGGGCTGCAAAGAAATCAGGAAGACGACCATTTCCAAATTTCCTCGCAAATGATCATGGGAAATGAATTCTTGGCGTTCTTTTGCACCTTTGCGTTGAAAACCGCTCCGTTTGAGTAAATAACGGGAACGAAATTGTGTCCCACTTTCATGTTAGCACGACGCGCAAGCGAGTGATCGAACTTCGACCACTCGCTTGCGCGTCGTGCTAGTCTTTTCACGGACGAAGAGCATTTTGAGCGGTGTTTGCTGAATGAGACGAGACGGTTCGCGAGTGTTTCATGTGTCCGAAGCCGAAGCGGGTTTGACGCTGTTCGAGGCGCTTCGGCTTTGGACGCCAGAGCAATCCGGTGCTGAAACGAAACAGCTCATCACGCAGCATCAAGTGCAGATCGACGGGAATTTGTGCCTCGACACGCGCCGTCCGTTGAAGGAACGTGAGGTCGTCAAAGTCCTGTCGCATTCTGTCGCCGCACCGCCGAGCGAAGACGACATCTGCATTCATTTCATCGACGAGCAGGTCGTCATCGTTGAGAAACCGTCGGGCATGACCACGATGCGTCACGAGGAAGAAACTCATTGGGCCGCTCGACGAAAGCAGCGGCAATCGACGCTCGATGAATTGCTTCCAAGGGTCTTAGCCAAAGAGTTTGGAGAGTCATCGCACAACTCACGCGGTGCTCGCGGTCGAGCAACGAAGCCGCAACGTGCGCCGCGCGAAGAGTCGTTCAACGCACGTCGTTGGCGAATCATTCCCGTGCATCGACTCGATCGCGAGACGAGCGGCCTGATGGTTTTCGCACGCTCTGTGGCTGCCGAGTATCATCTGGTCGAGCAGTTCCGTGAGCACTCAATCGACCGCGCGTATCGAGCCATCGTACTCGGCGACATTGTTGAGCAAACCTTTGAATCGCATTTGGTTCGCGATCGCGGAGACGGCAAACGAGGCAGCACGACTGGGCCCGACGGCGGGCAACTTGCCGTCACGCATGTGCGACCGCTGGAACAGCTCGCCGGATACACGTTGATCGAGTGCCGCCTGGAGACGGGCCGCACTCATCAAATCCGCATTCATCTGTCCGAGGCAGGGCATCCGCTCTGCGGTGATCCCGAATATCGCGGGGCACTGAATCAGAGGTCGCCGCCCGATCGCAGCGGTGCTCCGCGACTCGCGTTGCACGCAGCGGAACTCGGCTTTCAACATCCCGTCACCGGCGAACGTTTGCACTTTCAAACCAAACTGCCGAAAGACCTCGCGGATTTTTTGAAACGGCTGCGACATGGCAATACCGCAACCGGCAACTAAAACTTCAAACTGAACCTCATCGAACTTGCCTTATTGATATCTACACAACTACGTAGCCATCATGCTCCGCGTGATGGCTACGTTGACGAGATCACACAAACGGAAAGCAATGTGACATGGCCGATGGACCGCTCTCGAAATATCCGATGACTTGGGAACTCGATTCGATTCTGCCACATCCGGAGACACCTGAGTTTGGAGCGGTGTGGAGCGACTACAAGCGGCGTCTGACAACGCTCGCTGACGAGTCGGATCGTCTGCGTCCAATTTCCGCTGACGCCGAGCACGTTGCCGGTTGGGCGCGGTTTCTGGGCGAATACACGGTGGTCGAAAAGCTGGCGAACGATTTGGCGTCGTTCGCCGGATGTCATGCCGCTGCGGATGCGGCGAACAAACGGTTTCAGCAGTTGGAGGGAGAACTCTCGGCGCTCGATCCGCTGCGGTCGAAGATCGCCACTAATTTGGAGTTCGCGGTGAAAGAGGCGGACGTTGCCACGCTCGAAGCAATGTTGAGTGCGAACGCAGCGCTCGGCGAGCTGCGATTCTTCTTTGAGGAGCGGCGACGCAACGCGGCATTTCGATTGCCGAAGGCTCAAGAACAACTGGCGAACGATTTTGCGGTCGATGCGATTCACGCTTGGGGGCGGATGTACGATCGGCTGTCGGGGGAGCTGAAAATCAAAGTGATGGAACGGGGCGAGGTCGTCGAGAAATCACCCGGCCAAGTGATGTTTGATTCGCCACAGCGAGCGGTTCGTGAAAACAATTTCTTTGCCGCCGACAAAGCTTGGAAGTCGATCCAAGACAACTGTGCCGACGCCTTGAATCACATCGCCGGATTTCGGCTGACGAAGTATCGGCATCTCGGTTTGCCGAGCCACTTGGACGCGCCGCTGCGGGCCAACCGTATGCGACGCGAAACGCTTGATGCGATGTGGTCAGCGGTGACCGCTCGCAAGCCGATGTTGTTGAAATACTTTGCGAAGAAGGCGGAGTTGCTCGGTCAGAAGCAACTGGCGTGGTACGACCAGACGGCCCCGTTGCCGCTTCGCTCGCAAGACGGCGCGTCGGATGATCTTCCTTATGACGACGCTTGCGACATGGTCATTCGGACCTTCCGCGAATTCAGCCCGGACTTCGGCGAGTTCGCCGAGAAGGCGATCCGCGAACGCTGGATCGAAGTGGAAAACCGTGCCGGCAAGCGGCAGGGAGGTTTCTGCACGGGGCTGCCCACGCAGCAGCAATCGCGGATCTTTATGACCTACACCAACTCGGCCGACAGCATGAGCACGCTGGCTCACGAATTGGGGCACGCGTATCACTCCCACGTGCTCTGGCCGCGACCGTTCTTCCTACAAGATTACCCGATGAATTTGGCGGAGACCGCCTCAACGTTTGCTGAAGCGGTGCTCGGTGAGCAGCAACTGCAAGCGGCGAAGTCTGCAACCGATGAAATCAAACTGCTCGACAACATGCTCTCCGACGCGGTCGCCTTTCTGATGAATATCCACGCGCGGTTCTTGTTCGAGAATCGCTTTCATACCGAACGGCTGGAAGGGGAAGTCCCGGCGGCTCGGCTGTCGGAATTGATGCAACAATCGCAGCAAGAGGCGTATCTCAACGGACTGGCGGACGATGGTTGGAACCCGCGCTTCTGGGTCTCGAAGCTGCACTTCTATATTTCCGGTTTGCCGTTCTACAACTTTCCTTACACGTTCGGGTATCTGCTCTCGCTGGGGACGTTCGCGCTGGCGAAGACCTCTTCCGATTCGGAGGGGGACTTTCCGGCGCGCTATCGCGAACTGCTGATCGCCACCGGCTGCATGGACGCGGAAGAAGCGGTGCAGCGAACGCTGGGATATGACCTCACGCAGCCAGACTTTTGGAACAAGAGCTTGGACGTCATCGAGCAACGGGTGGCGAGGTTCTTGCAGTTGGCGGATGCGGCCGGCGAACGGGGCGGCGTCAGCTCCCTGGTCTAGCTGAGAATGTAACAGGGGGCTGACGCCGCCCCGTTCGCCTGAAGATCACTTGGAAAGGATGCCATGACGAGTTCTCCGTTGCTGAACGTGGATGTTTCCAAGATTCGGTGCTTGGCGTTCGACGCGGTCGGTACGTTGATCTTTGCAGAGCCCAGCGTCGCTGTGACGTATGCGTCGGTCGGCCAGCGGTTCGGTTCGCAGGTGACCGCAGAAGAGATCGGCCCTCGGTTTCGCGAAGCTCTGTGTCGGGCAGACACGGAGGCCGAGCGTTGGTTCGGAGAACTCGGCCGGACCAACGAGGAGTACGAACGCGAATTCTGGCGGCGGATGGTTCGCGAGGTCTTGCCTGATGCGGCTGAGGCGGAGAGTTGCTTTGAAATGCTGTTTGAGCACTTCGCTCAACCGACGTCATGGCGCTGCTTTGAGGATGTTGGTTCGACGCTGACGCAGTTGCAGTCACGTGGCTATCGCGTGCTGGTGGCCTCGAACTTTGATGCGCGGCTGCATCGCGTTTGCGACGGGTTGAGTGAACTTCGCGACGTTCGGACTCGAGTGATCTCCTCGTTGGTCGGTTATCGCAAGACGCATCCGGGGTTTTACGCCGCTGTCGTTGATGCGGCGGAGGGTGATCCGAGCACAGTGCTGATGATCGGTGATGATTTTGAGAACGATGTGGTCTCTGCTCGGGACGCCGGGATCGCAGCGGTGCATTTGAAGCGGGAGTTGCCGCCGACTGCCACCGCGTCTCCTCCCCCACTGAGCTTGCCTCGGTGGAATCAGGCTTCTGCACTACGAATGACGCCATCCGAATCGAACCTAGTGCAAAAGCCCGCGAGCCACCGAGCCGAGCTCGGTGGGGTCGCTGACGTCGAAACAATTGGTTCACTATTTGACTTATTGGAGTGGCTGCCATGAAGCGTCCGTGGGTGGCTATTCAACGGAATCCGACATCGGGAACCGGCAAGCGGCGTGGGCTGTTGCTGGAACTGGTCAGTGAATTGAAACGGCATGGCATCGCGCCGCGCATGTTTGCGAATCGTGAAAAGATGCAGTCGAGACTCGCTGATCCGTCTGCACGCGAGCATCTGATTTGTGTCGTTGCGGCAGGTGGAGACGGAACGGTTGGGGACGTCATCAATCGGTATCCGGAACTGCCGATCGCGACGTTGCCGCTGGGGACGGAGAACTTGCTGGCGAAATACTTGAAGATTCAGCCGTCGGGAAAGCAGGTGGCCGACCTCATCGTGTCGGGTTCGCGGCGGCGGCTGGATGTGGGTCGGCTCAACGGGCGGAGTTTCACTTTGATGGCGAGTTGCGGGTTTGATGCGAACGTCGTCCATCTGACTCACGCGAATCGGCGCGGGCACATTCGTAAATGGCATTACGTGCCGCCGATCTGGAATTCGATTTGGAAGTACGAACATCCGCCGCTCCGCATCTTCGTCGATGACGAACTGCAGCCGAGGATTGCTCGGTTGTTGATGGCGGTGAATCTGCCGGCCTACGCGATGGGGATTCCGTTCGCGCCGCAAGCGAGGGGCGATGACGGGCGATTGGACTTGTGTCTTTTCGAGCAAGGCTCGACATTGCAGATGATGAAGTATTTGGGAAACGTGCTGGTTGGCCGGCATCAAACGCTGCCGGACGTCACGTGCTTGCGAGCATCGCGAGTCCGTATCGAAGCGGACGTGGCGGTGCCGTGGCAAATGGACGGCGATCCTGCCGGTTTCACGCCGGTCGATTTGCGAGTGTTGTCGGCGGCCGTCGAGGTGTTTGCGCCTCAGCCATGATGTGGGGCACGTTTCCAACGTGCCTCACGAAGAGAACAGGGAGGAAACATGCCGGACAACCCGATCAAGGTGGGAGGATCGACCTGCGGAGCGGGGCACCCGTTGTTGTTCATTGCCGGGCCGTGCGTGATCGAGAGTGAGCAACTCGTCCTCGACGTGGCCAAGCAGCTCGCGGAGTGGGCGGAAGAGAACGATTGGCAGTTGGTCTTCAAGTCGAGCTTCGATAAGGCCAATCGGACGAGCTATCACAGCTTTCGCGGGCCGGGACTTGAGCGAGGACTCGACATTCTGGCGAGGGTCCGCGAGGTCACGGGCTTGCCGGTGACGACTGATATTCACGAACCGCAACAAGCTCTCCCCGCCGCGCAGGTTTGTCAGATTTTGCAGGTGCCGGCGTTCTTGGCTCGGCAAACGGATCTGGTCCATGCGATCGCTGAGGCGTGTGCCGCGTCGGGCGGCGTGGTCAACGTGAAGAAGCCGCAGTTCATCGCACCCGAAGACATTGCACACGTTGTGAAGAAGTGCGAGGAAGCGGGTTGTCCGCGCGTGCTGCTGACGGAGCGTGGGACGACGTTCGGTTACGGGCGACTCGTCAACGACTTTCGGTGCATTCCGATCATGCAGCGGATGGGACCGCCGGTCTGTTACGACGCGACGCACAGCGTGCAACTTCCCGGCGGAAGCACGACCGGTGGTCAGCGCGAAATGGTCCCGACGTTGTCGCGAGCCGCTGTGGCCGTCGGTTGCGATGCGGTGTTCCTGGAAACGCATCCCGACCCAGACAACGCTTTGAGCGATGGTCCCAACATGCTCCGGCTTCCCGACGTACCAAGGCTGCTGAATCAACTCACGCGATTGCGGTCGCTGTATCTGGAAATGACCGCGTCGGGTGAGTAAACGTCCGCACGTAATTCAAACAGGTTTTTTCTCCGTGAAAGTTTCTTCCATGCAAGTTGCTGTTGGTGAGCAAACCTCGATTCGAGAATTCATTTGCCGAGCGATCGGTCTGCTGCTGATCGCGACTGTCGTTGTTGGCTGCGGAGAAGCGGCTCCGACAAAGAAGGCCGAAAAGAAGCGGGATGCGAAGAGCATCGAAGCGGCAGAAGCTCGCACTCAGCGTAATTTGCAAAATGCAATGGCCGCGTTGCAGCCCGATCAATTGGGGATCAGTTCCGATCCCGAACGAGCGATCGCCGTCCTCAACGAGTGGGCCGAAGCGGCGAAGCGTGATGCCGAAAGCAACGGCACGCAGTGGGCTCCGCAGCAATCACAGCGGTTGTTGAAATCGTTGCCGAAAGACTGG
>JAYUFI010000704.1:0-1561 GCA_043738805.1 Planctomycetaceae bacterium
GCCAACGGCTGGAACTTGGACCGCTTCGATGCCTCGCTGATCCTCGCCACGGCGCAGAACGCGACGTTCTCGAACAACGGCAGCAACGGGATCAAGTTCTCCTACGGAGGCAGTCCGCCGACAGATCCGAATCAACCGCTGACTCCTCAGTTCAATCAATTGACGCTGAACAACATCGTCGCCGATTCAAACGGGGCCAACGGGTTGGACACCGCGGGCACAGGCGATGCCGTGCTGGTTGCCAATGCCACTCTCAGTACCTTCAACGGCAATGCGGTCAATGGCATCCAGATCACAACCGAACTTGGCAGCTCATTTGGTAATCCCTTCGCTCCCGGAGCACCTCGCTCCATCTTCGATGGTGTCACCATCACCGGTAACAATGCAGACGGCATTCACATTGATGAAAACAGCTTCCTCGCCACCGGCTCGAACGTCTATCTCGAAGTCAACACCAATTCAGGCAACACCAACATTTCAAACAACCTCGACGATGGTATCCATGCGGTGGTGAACGGCCATGAAACCGACATCCTGGTGCATTCCACGGCCGGCAACCAGTTGACGATCAATAACAACGGCGCGAATGGCGTCCGTTGGGATGTCATCTCGGCCGGTGTCGGTGCAGGCCACCTGTTCACGATTGACAACGTGACGATCAACGGGAATCGCGGTGATGGCGTTCAGTTCAACACGCCATCGGGAACCGGTTTCATGGTCGTCAGCAACAGCCAGATCGTGAATAGCGGAGACGATGGCATCAACGTCAACGCCACGGCTCTTGGCAACCCGAATGGTGCCAGCTTCACAGGATTCGCGAGCCTCAATGCCACGAACAACGTCATCTCCGGCAACACCAGTCATGGTGTGAACGTGCAACTCCAGGGATTCAACGACGAACGCTTTGCCTCACCCAACGTGCAGATCAGCCTCACGGGGAACAACCAGATCCTCAGCAACGGCCTGAACGGGGTGAATGTGGAACTGCGAGGACTCAGCGAATCTCGATTGTTCGGCAACGTCTTCGTCATCGACGGCAATCGCATTGCTCTCAACGGACAGCGGGGCGTGTTCAATCAGTCCCACGGTATCTTCTTCCAGGAGGATGCGGGTGTCATCGCGCGAGTTGGTTCAAACGGCAGTATCAACTCGCATCGTCTGATTGAGATTCAGACTCCACGTCCAACCAACCCAGATGGCTCGTTCGATGCGTTCATCAACTTCTTCGGCCCCGGTATTGCGAACTACAATTCGGGTAACAACGCGAACACGGCGTTCACCTTGAGCAATTACATGAATCTGGCCACAAACCTCAATTCGACCCTGCAGGTCACGAACAACATCATCGAGTTCAACGGTCCGTCTCCAGGAGCACCGGGTGAAGGCGTGTTCCTCCGCGTGAGCACCAACGCCTACCTGTCTGCCAATGTCAGGGCCAACACGTTCACCGGGAACGGCTCGTCAGACTTCCGCACCGAGTCCTTCGTGACGGGAGGCAATCCACCGCAGTCGACGGCGGCCGCTGCTCCGGCTCCGGACGTGGTCTTCCTCGACGATACGG
>JAYUFI010000705.1:0-1560 GCA_043738805.1 Planctomycetaceae bacterium
CTCTTCGGCGGGGCTCTCTTCATTGAGATCAGAGTTCGTCACTTTGACCAAGCGATCGAACAACTCGTCGAGCGAAGTTTGTCCGTCTCGATCGACCAAGTCTTCGTGCGGACGAGTCATGACATCATCGAGCATCGTGAAGAGCCGATCGCGGTCATTGAATCCAAACAACCGCACGAGCGGACTGCCACCGTTGTTTTGTGGCACGGTCGATCGACTGGCGTATTGACCAACCGCTGCGGCCGAATCGTTGATCGCAGCGGCATTCAAGCCGTCCAACAATCCGCCGGGAACAGCCGCCGGACTCGGAGCGGTCGAGCGTGTGAAAACTGTGACCAGTGAACCGTTCGCTGATGTGGGAGCAAAGGCCGGCAAATCCCCGGCGATGCCACTCACTTCAGGCACGTCAAAGGCAGGAAGATGATCCGGAATCGCACGCCCCGAATTGAAGCTTCCGGAATTAAGCTGGATACAAACCGCCGGAGCGGCTCCGTTTGTCAGCGGTGTCGGGTTCTCCGCCACCGCACCGAGCTTCACTTCAATCCGATACGCGACATTCGCTGCATCGCTTGCCGACCACTTGCCAACATGTAACACGTAAACGCCGGGCGGCAACGTTCCTTGAATGCCGGAGGTCGAGGCTTGTTGAACCAAGTCCACAACGTTGCCATCCGCGTCAATCAATTCGAGGCTCGGCGAGTCGGTCGCGGAATTGAGGTTCGTGATCGAAAAGAAATAGATCTGAGTTTGCAGCACTTCCAAGCGGTAATAGTCGGACGTGTCTGGCGTCAGAGCGGCACTCGTCACCGTGTCACGAACGAGCGTCACTGTCGATTGCAGTTCATGCGGGAAGAGCACTCCGAGTTCTTGCGGCGCGTCGAGCGACTCGTTCGCATCGCCCGTGATCCAAGTCTGCGGATCGCCGTTGCTGCCGCGTGTCAGACCAGCCACCGAAAAATGCACGACGTAATCGCCGCTGTCATCGTTGCCGACGAGCGGCAGTCCAGCCAGATCGGTGATCCCGTTCGCTCCGGAAATGTGCCATGTGTAATCACCGTTCGGCAGCGCATCGAGCAGCAGAAAGCTCGCGGTGAAATTGGCCGAGTCATACGACTCAAAGCGCGGGAAGTATTTTGTGCCGTCGGCACCTTGCAAATAAACCGCGCTGAGATCATCGCTGGCTGACTGCTGAAACGCGGCGTAGGCGAGTTGCTGCACATTGACCGGCTCGCTGAATTGCACATCGAGATGCGTCGGCGGAGCGGTCAGCGTATCACCCTCGTTGATCGAGCTGACCACCGCTTCCGGAGCGACATCATCGGCTTGAACATGCAAGCTCAGCACGTATTCGCCGACCGTGCCACCGTTGAGTCCGCTGTGGGCCACGTTCGGATCGAAGACTCCGTCCGGCCCCGCGCTGATGTCGTTCGAGCTACTCGAAACGGCGATGTAATAGTCACCCGCATCCAGCCCGATCGACAGCAATGAGTCGGTGTAAAGCGGCACGGTTCCGTTGTCGGCGGTCGTCGGATCGAGCGTGTTGTTGTTGCTCGCGACGAG
>JAYUFI010000706.1:0-1559 GCA_043738805.1 Planctomycetaceae bacterium
ATTCACTCCGAAGCAAAATCGCTGTTGATTGCCGGTCAAACAGGTTCAAACCGGGGGACGGATTGTGGGCGTTGCGAATCAGAGCCGCAATCATGTTGAGCGCTTGCGGACTGCGAACTCGGCCTGTGCAATGCCAACCAAGAATCGTTCATTTCCATCGCTACCACCGGAGTTCGCTCATGGAGCGTTATATCAGCGCGTTTGGTCTCTTGGTCATGATTGGGCTGGCGTGGCTGATGAGCGCTCATCGGTGGCGCGTCAATTGGCGGTTGGTCGCGATGGGGTTGTTGTTGCAATTTGGCTTTGCCTGGCTGACGTTGAAGACTGAGCCAGGGCGATTGACCTTCGATGCGCTGGGGATGTTGTTTTCGCAGGTGCTCGACTTCGTGGATGCGGGGGCCTCGTTCGTCTTCGGCAAGGAGTTCCGCAACTACTACTTCGCGTTTCGAGTGTTGCCGACGATCATTTTTTTCTCGTCGTTGATGTCGGTGCTGTATTACCTGGGAGTGATGCAGCGGGTCGTGAAGCTGATGTCGTGGGTGATGCAGCGCACGATGCACACGTCGGGAGCGGAAAGCCTGTCAGCGGCGGCAAACATCTTCGTGGGGCAGACCGAAGCACCGTTGGTCATTCGACCGTATGTCGCGCGGATGACCAACTCAGAGCTGATGGCGATCATGGTTGGCGGTTTCGCGACGATCGCCGGTGGCGTGATGGCGGCTTATGTCGGCATGGGAATTGACGCCGGGCATTTGATGACCGCGTCGATCATTTCTGCTCCTGCCGGTTTGTTGATTGCGAAGGTGTTGCAGCCAGAAGTCGATCAGCCCGACACGCTGGGACAAGTCGCTGCCGAGCTACCTCAGACCAACAGCAACGTCATCGAAGCGGCTGCGGAAGGTGCGTCGGAAGGACTGAAGCTCGCCTTGAACGTCGCCGCGATGCTGATTGCCTTCTTGGGGCTGATTGCGCTGCTCGATTGGTGCGTGGCGTCGATCGGGCGTTTCTACTTCGTTCAAACGTGGTCGCTCGCGTTGTTGTTGGGCTATCTCTTTTCGCCGCTGGCGTGGTTGATGGGTGCGCCTCGTCAGGATTGTGTGGCCGTTGGTGAATTGCTCGGCATTCGGATGGTGGCCAATGAATTCATCGCCTACGAAAAACTGGCCGAGTGGATCAAGCATCCGCCAGCGAGCGGCGAGCTGACCGAACGCTCGCGCGTGTTGCTGACGTATGCGTTGTGCGGCTTCGCGAACTTCGGATCAATCGGCATCCAAATCGGCGGTATCGGCTCGCTCGCTCCGCAACGTCGAGGCGATCTCGCTCGCCTCGGCCTGAGAGCAATGCTCGGTGGCACGCTCGCCTGTTTCATGACCGCATGCGTCGCGGGAGTGTTGTTGTGATTCGATCCGTAGCCCGGTTTGGAAAACCGGGTACAGCGTGACGCCCAGTTTGGAAAACCGGACTACGAAGACAAGGCACGTGAGTTGTGCAGTTTGTTCGTTGCTGCTGAAACTGTTATGAGAGAGAACGAGTACGGTTGAGACCGACCGACCAAACTA
>JAYUFI010000707.1:0-1558 GCA_043738805.1 Planctomycetaceae bacterium
GAAACGTGCCCCACGACGGAGAGGACCGCGATCTCCAGCGCGTTGAGTGCTCGGCGGGCGTCGCCGTCGCAGACCTCGGCGAGAAACTTCAACGCTTTGTCAGTGACGGTAACTTCGTGCTGACCCAAGCCGCGCTCGCGGTCCCCGATCGCTCGGCGCAACAGGCCGAGAATGTCTTCCTGAGACAACGCGCGAAACTCGAACACCTGACTGCGGCTCACCAGTGGTGAGACCAATGCGAAGAACGGATTGGAGGTCGTTGCACCAATCAATCGCACGACGCCCGATTCGACGTCGGGCAACATGACGTCTTGCTGAGTCTTGTTGAAATGATGCAGTTCGTCGACGAACAGCAGCGTTCGCTGACCGCCGGTCTTCAACCGGGCACGAGCCGCTTCGAGGACTTCTCGCAGTTCTTTCACCCCGACAGACGCGGCGTTCAATGAGGCGAAGACGGACTTCGTATGCGACGCGATGATCTCCGCCAATGATGTCTTGCCGGTGCCGGGCGGGCCGTAAAAAATCACCGAACTGATCCGATCCGCTTGCAACATCCGCCGCAACAATTTCCCCTCGCCCAGAAAATGTTGCTGCCCCGTGAACTCATCCAGATTACGCGGACGCATCCGCGCGGCCAACGGCTTGGCGGCATCGAGATGCTGAGTTTCCTGACGATCAAAGAGGCTGGCCAAATCATGATCTCCTGCGGTCGTTTTTCGGTTGAAGCAGTTGTCGGCCTCTCCGTGTCTTCCGTGCATTCCGTGTCTTACTCTGAAGCCACTCTATCAGTTGGGACACGGGTCACGCGGAAGACACGGAGAGGAGAATCACAGCGATGTCAAAGAGACATTGCGGATCACTTCTTGGCGGGGAGTTCGGCGAAGACTTTCGGTGTGTCGGTTTCGTTGATCGAGAGATAGCTGCGGCTCACGGTGGACTTGAGGCCGTCGGCGATGACGAGCGTGAGATCGGCGTCCGGGTTGATTCCCCACGTGTCGGGGCCGGTCTTCTCGCCGAGATAGACGCACCACACGGTGCGGTTGAGCTTGAGCGATTCCTGCACGCGCGGCAGTCGCTCTTTGACCTTCGTCACATCGTCCGTCAACCAGACCACGATGATGTCGATGTCAGTTCGCTCGGCGTGAAGTTTTTCGTCGAGTGCTTTCACGAACCGGGCCATCGGTCGCGAAAACTTTTCGGCCGGGACGAAGACATACACCGTCGGCTTCTCTTTTCGCTCGGCAATGAACTCGACTTCTTTGTCGGCGAGATCACCGGTGGCGACGAAGAGTTTCAATGCTTCGAGCCTCTTGCCTGCACCCGGTCCCGATGCCTGTTCGGCGCGAGCGATGTTTGCGAAGCCAATCAGACTCAGCAGGGCGATGATGAGAGAACGCTTCATAACGGGCTCCGGATTCGAGAAGAAAACTCGATCGCTTCACGTGATCGGGGCCAGGATAACCGGCATGACCGGTTCGCTCCATGACTCGTAGCACAGGCGGCTCGCCTGTGATTTATTCGGGGGCGGGCACAGGCGAGCCGCCTGTGCTACGTTGAG
>JAYUFI010000708.1:0-1558 GCA_043738805.1 Planctomycetaceae bacterium
ACACCCATTACTTATTTTCTTCAGCCGTTTCGACGCCGCCTTGCCTGCGTGTGCCGAGACGCTGAGTGCGGAGGTTCCGATGCTCACCACTCTTCGGCCCGCGAATGACTCTGATCCACAAGTCCCTGATCTGCTCATGCCGCTCCCTGGCCCGCGGGCTCAAGAGCTGATTGAGATGGACGAACTCTTCACATCACCGTCGTACACGCGCGTGTATCCGCTCGCCGTGAAACGTGGCGAAGGGGCGATGCTTGAAGACGTCGACGGCAACAAGTTCCTCGACTTCAACGCGGGAATCGCCGTTTGCGCCACCGGACATTGTCACCCCAAAGTGGTCGAGGCCATTCGCCAGCAAGCCGGTTTGTTGCTGCACATGTCGGGGACCGACTTCTACAACGCGCCGCAATGTCAGCTCGCACGCAAGCTGGCGGAGATTGCTCCGGGGACGTCTCCGAAGAAGGTCTTCTTCGGGAACTCCGGAGCGGAAGCGATCGAGGCGGCGTTCAAGTTGGCTCGATATCACACGCGGCGGCCGAGGATGATTTCGTTCTTCGGTGGATTTCACGGACGGACATTCGGAGCGATGTCGCTGACTGGCAGCAAGGCGGTGCAACGTCGCTTCTTTGAGCCGCTCGTGCCGGGAGTGACTCATACGATCTACCCGAATCGGTATCGCGCTCCGGAAGATTGGACCGATGAGGAAGTCGTTGATGACGCCTTGAAATTCCTCGAACAAACTTTGTTCAAGAAGACCGTTCCGCCCGAAGAGGTTGCCGCGATCGTTGTCGAACCGATTCAAGGTGAAGGGGGCTATCTGGTTCCGCCCGACGGGTTCTTGACGCGATTGAAAGAACTGGCCGAGCGGTTCGGCATTCTGCTGATCGCCGACGAAGTGCAGTCGGGCATGGGTCGCACGGGCAAGATGTTTGCCTGCGAACACTGGGGCTTCGAGCCCGACATTCTTTGCTCGGCAAAAGGGATCGCGTCAGGGATGCCGTTGTCGGCAATGATCGCTCGCACCGAACTCATGAGCTGGGTTCCCGGTTCGCACGCCAGCACGTTCGGCGGCAACCCGGTCTCGTGTGCGGCGGCGCTGGCAACGATCGAATTGCTCGAAAACGGATTGATCGACAACGCGGCTCGCATGGGCGAACTGTTGATCGAGCAACTTCACGAACTGGCCGCGCGACATCCGTTGATCGGCGACGTGCGTGGCAAGGGTCTGATGATTGGTGTCGAACTGGTCCAAGATCGAATCTCCAAGACACCGGCCTCGAAAGAACGTGAAGAGATCGTGCGGCTCTGCTTCGAGCGCGGTTTGTTGATTCTGGGCTGTGGCGAGAACTGCATCCGCCTCTGCCCGCCGCTGATCATCAACGAGGCTGAGGTTGGCACAGCGATACGAATCTTCGATGAGGCGTTGACGGAGCTTGAGGCCCAAGCTGACAGACGTGGCGTGAGACCCGCTGCGTAGAGTCAGAATGATCCGGAGGATGGGCACTCTTGCCCGTCTGGCATTGGCCTAAAAAACAGACGGGCAAGAGTGCCCATCCTCCAA
>JAYUFI010000709.1:0-1557 GCA_043738805.1 Planctomycetaceae bacterium
GATCGCGAGGCGACACTCACCCCGTGAATGTCGGACGAGATTCCTCCCGCCGCCTTTGCGGCCTCGCCGACATTGCGGGAAACATCTGTCGCACCGCGAGCCGCTTCGGCCACGTTGCGAGACATGTCGCCCGCCGCCTTCGCGACTTCCGCAATCGAACGAGCAATATCTCCAACGCCTTTGTTCGCCTCACCAACATTCTGAGAGATCATAGTCGCTGCTCGCGTTTGTTTCTCTACTGAGAGAGAAATTCGACCGGCCGAAGAATTGATGTCTTTGATGATCTGCGACACATTTTGAATGACCTGTACTGCTTGCCGCGTATCGTTCTGCACTCCTTCAATCTTACGGGCAATGTCTTCCGCCGCCTTCGCACTCTGGTTGGCCAATTCCTTGATTTCGTGTGCAACGACAGCGAACCCCTTGCCCGCCTCACCCGCCGATGTCGCTTCAATCGTGGCGTTGAGTGCCAACAGGTTGGTTTGCAACGCGATCATCTTGATCGCCTCGGTCACTTTGCTAATTTCGGTCCCCGATTGACTGAGCAATTGAATCGTCGCAGTGGCGGAATCGGCCATGCGGCTCGCTTCACCAGCGACGCGAGAACCTTCGCGAACGTCGTTCAGAACGTCGGCAAACGAACTGGAAATTTCACCCACCGCGCTCGACACGACTCCGACATTCGTCGAAGTCTGCTCGGCCGCCGACGAGATCGTCCCCACGTTCATGCTCATCTCTTCGCTGGCAGAACTGATCGACGCGACGTTGACGCTCATCTCTTCGGCGGCGGCGGCCATCGTGCTGATATTGGACGACAACTGCTCCGAAGCGCTGGCAACGCTGGTAGCTTTCAACGAGGCCGTCTCGCTTTGTGTCAGCAACTGGTTGGAGACACCGGTCAGATCGGTGGCCGAACCGGCCAGGCCGTGAGAGACGTTTTGGATCTGAGTCACGATTTTAGTGAGAGAGTCGGCCAGCGAGTTGGTCGCGTCAGCGAGTTCTCCGACCTCGTCGAGTTGCTTGAGCTGAATCCGCTGACGCAGGTCGCCGTTGGCCATGGCCTGAGCCAAATTGCGGACTTCAAACACGGGCTTCGTGACGGACAGAGTCACGAAATAGGCGACAAATCCGCCGAGCAGCACCCCCGCGAGCGTGACGCCGAGAATCCACCAGACCGCACCAGAGTACGCGGCTTCGCTCTTGTCGCGGCCCGCCGTGGCTTCCGCCGCCAGTAGCTTGTCGAGTTCGCCGAGCCGTTTCACGCATTTGTCATTGGCGGCCTTCGATTCGTTGAGCGACATCGCGGTCGAGCGGTTGTTCGTGTCGAGTCGTGAAAGTTGGACGACTTTGATGATCGCGGCCCTCATGTCCGACAACATCGCACGCACTTCGACTTGATTGGCGACATCGCCACTCGACGCAACCATCAGCCCATTTTGAATCTGATCCTGCAGTTCCTCCAGTTTCTTTTCCTGTGCGGACATGTCACTATCGCTCGACGATTCGATGTGTTTGTTGGCGTTGGGTTGGATTCCCATCAAGCATTCGTGAATTTCA
>JAYUFI010000710.1:0-1556 GCA_043738805.1 Planctomycetaceae bacterium
CTCATTCAGTCCGTAGGCCACGCTGAGAATGATTCGATCGCGTTCATCACCCTGGACGTTTTCCAAATTCTTCACGAAGAATGGCTCGGGACGATCTTCGCGGAAGAACGGCTCCAGGTCGGGACGGTTCTTTCGCAGTTCCATCAGTTCGTCCAACACAGCGAGCTGTTGCTTCTGGTTGAACGTAATGACTCCTAGCGAACGGCTCCCGTGTCTCTGGATGTGTTCGAGCACGAGTTCCGCAGTCCGTTTCGCTTCGAGGGGATTGAATCCCGCTTTGGACCGCCAGCGACCCTCGGGGACATGCACGAACCGAACCGCCGTCGAACCGTCGAGATCATCGGGGCTGGGAAATGTCACGAGATCGTCGTCATAGAAATGATGATTCGAGAACGCGATAAGCGGTTCGCGCCGACTGCGGTAATGCCAGCGCAACCGCTTTCTTGGCAGCCCAATCGAACACAAGACATCGAGCACACTTTCAAAATCGCCGAGGTCGTCGGCGTCATCGGAATCGTCGTCGTTGTTGACCATGCGGTCGAAGAACGTGGAGGGCGGCAACTGCTTCTGGTCTCCGGCCACCACCAGTTGGCGTCCGCGATAGACCGCGCCGATGGCATCCCAAGGGAGCACCTGCGAAGCCTCGTCAAAGATGACGACATCGAATTGAAACTCGGACGATTCCAGGTACGTGCTGACCGCGAGCGGACTCATCATCAGACACGGCTTGAGTCGGACGAGTAGATTTGGCACGCGAGCGAAAAGCTGTCGCAGCGGCAGGTGTCGCTTCTTCTTGTTGACTTCGCGTGAAAGGATTCCGAATTCAGAAGTTGCGGGCGCTCCGAAAACTGCTGCATGGGGTCGCTCTGGATCGCTCAGCAGCTTTGTCCTGATTTGTCTGGTCCCCGACTCAATGGCGAGCCTGTCGAGGGTGCGGAACTCTTGAATGATGCGCTCGTGATCTTCGACACGAAATCCACCCAGCGCCGGATCGGCCCGATAAGCTTCATCAAGCCAGAGACGGAACAGCCGGGCCAGAAACGCCGTCTCGGCCTGCTCCACCGAGTAGTCTCGCACGAGAAGTTCGTTCAACACTTCACGCACGCCAAGTCGCGTCAGTTCGCCTTCGATTTGGCGGTAAGTGATCCAGTCGTGGAGTTGAGAAAGTTGGCCCACCAGAAACCGGAGCCATTCTGACAGCGTGCTCACGGAGGATTGGCAAATCACGAGACCGGATGACACCGGCTCAGTGGGTGGAAACAACCGGCGAAGGAAGTCGAGATCCGCCCGGAAGCGGTCGCTCATCAACGCACTCGCCGCATCGCAGACTGCCGTCATCTGGGAACGGTGTTCCGACTCGACAAGCACATTGGAAATGGCTGCGGGAAGCGCATCGCGATGCTCGTCGAGCAGAAGTTTCAGAAAGCGTGCTTGGTCTGCCGAGCCTTTCCAGTCTCGCTGTTCGGGAATTCCATCTTCGCCAATCGCTGTCTGGATTTCCGCGTGTTGCTGTCGAATCCGGTCCCTCAAGTCACGTACCTTCTGGAGCGTCTTGA
>JAYUFI010000711.1:0-11123 GCA_043738805.1 Planctomycetaceae bacterium
TGGGCTGAGCCGCTCAGACGTGAGCCACTGGCGCGCGCAATGCCGCTCAAATACGGAGGCCGTCGTTGCGTGAGATACGTCAATGTCGCCCAGCGGAACAACAACGCCATAGAACCAGCTCGCGGCATACGAACTGCTTGGGGATCAAGTCGCAATCACTGCAGTCCGAACTCTCACCGGCCTGTTGAAAAGTAGACGTAGGGTGGGACCAGCGGCGCTTCGACGCACCGGCCCACCAGAAATCTACGTGATTGAAGAAGGTGGGCCGGCGCTCGAAGCGAGCTTGTCCCACCTTACTGGAGATTTTCGACACGTTCTCACGAGTTCGACGACCTCATGCCCCTACTGCCAGAAAGACCATCATGCGCAGCTTGAAGTCGATTCTTGTCGCGACCAATCTGACTGCGGCGAATGACCAGCTTTTCGAGACCGTTGTGAATTTCGCTTGGAACTTTGGAGCACGCCTCACCGTTCTGCATGTGCAGCCACGACATGAGCTCGGGATGTTGGATGGCTACTGCCAGCAATTGGAAGCCAAGCTGACGGAAGAGATCGCTCAACGCTTTGCCGACGAGCACGCAGGTGTGGACGAGATCGCCATCGAGACTGGTTCACCAGCAGCCACGATTCTGCGGAAGGCCAATGAGATCGACGCGGACCTCATTGCATTGGCGACGGGGGATGATTCGTGGCGAGTCGGCCCGATCGCTCAGACTGTCATCGAGCACGCCAGTCAGCCGGTCTTGGCGGTCCATCCCGGCCAGTACACTGCGAGGATTCAAACTCTGTTGTGCCCGGTGGACGCGTCCGACACCTCGAAGAGGAGTCTGTCGAATGCGATTCGCCTAGCCAAAGGTTTTGGCGCGCATCTGCACGTCTTGTCGGTCCTCCCGGAAGTCAGTTGGCTGACCGCCGCCGAACAATCGGGACAACTCGCGCACGCGCGGAGCGCATTCAGCGGACAGTGGGTCGATCGGGTGAATCAGTTTCTCGCCGATGTCGATTTCGAGGACGTGCCGTGGACTCAGGCAGTTCGAAAGGGACGCATCGACGAGGAAATCTGCTCGATGGCTCACAAGCGCCACGCCGACCTGATCGTCATGGGGACGACCGGGCTGACGGGAGCCGCTCAAATTCTGATGGGCAGCACGACTCGTCGCGTCTTGCACCAGCTTCCCTGCTCGTTGCTGACCGTCAAAACGGAAGACGTGTTGAGTGCCGACTACGAATCCGCGATCGAAGAAATTCGCTGGCTGTTCGATCAAGCCCAAGTCGCAGTCGAAACGCACAACGACGAATTGGCCGTGCGGAAATTCGACGCGGTGCTGCGGCTGAATCCGTTTCATATTCCGGCCCTCGAAGGTCGTGCTCAAGCGTGTGAACGCTTGGGGGACTTCGAGCGTGCCGATCGTTGCCGTCAACGCCTGGAACAACTGCAACGATACCCCGTCCTGGCGTGAGTGAGCCTCGATCATGCTGACCACTGAAACGACTGAATTCTCGACACGCATCGCCGTGTTCTCGAAGCCCGATGACGCCCACGAATTGGCGGACGTCTTGACCGAAGAACTCGAGCTGCACCCAACTGATGCCATGCACGAGGCCCATTCGGTACCGTGTGTTCTCACCCCGCGATTGACCTCGGCCAACGCCGATCGTATCGCTACGGCGATCGAACAATTGGGTCTGCGCACGGAGCCGATCCCCTTGGACGAACTGCGCGCGTTCGAGGATCTCCGCATGGTGCATCACGTCGCTTGCCGGCTGTCGGGATTGGAAATCCTCGACCTGCTGGGCCTGCCCGCCGAACTGATTCCTTGGGACGACTTGGAAGTGCTCAGCGTCGGCGAGACGCCTGCGGAGTCATCGCATCATCAACTGACCGGCGAGTTCAGCGTGATCTCTTCGGCCCGGCAGATCCATGATGTCGTCACGAACGTTCCCACGCACACGCTCGAACTGTGGATCGTCTGCCAAAACCCAGAGCGGGTATATCGGCTCGACGGGAACAAGCTGAATTTCGAGTCGCTCGCCGAGCGCAAGACAAACTCAATGCACATCAATCTGCGTCGGATGCTGCAAGACATCGTCTGCCACGCGCCGAATGCCCATCTGACACCGGCGACTCGTGAGTTCGTCGACCACGACAAGCTCACCCGCTTCACGTCGGCCGAGCAACTCCTGAACGTCACGCAATTGCATCTGCTCATGGCACACCGCCTCTGTCCCACGATGTAGGTCCGCACGATTCGCAAGTGTGTTGCTGCTGCGCGAAGCCGCCCAGTCGCGCGCCCAGGGCGTGCTCAGACCGCACATGAGCTGCGGCCCGCCGAGGATTCGCTCACCAAACATGACCATAAAGTCGGTGGGTGATGGATTGACTGATCGCCACGCAGGATTGGCATTCGATGTGCAATTCACGTCCGACAAAGTCTGAGACAGAGCGCGTGTCGATCGCGGCGTGTCAGACCAAACCTCATCTCGGAGGAATGACCGATGTCGATCGCATTGCCTGCAACTCACGGGACGGTTGATGCCAACCAGACGACTCGAAGTCGTCCAGCGAACGATCACAATCAGAATGATCAGACACCTCTTTTTAGTCGAGACGAACTGCGTCAGTTCGCCGCCGACGATGCTCAGGCGGGGCGAATCATCGGAAAGATTCTTTCCGCGCTCTTCATCTACACGATGGTCGCGATGGGTGTCGCGATTTGGTGGACGTTCCGAACAGTCGGACACTGACGAGGCGAGAGGGAGATCATGAGCTTGAGTCCTTTGGCGGCACCTTCAACCAGTGACGCGACAATGCCGCGCCGCACTTGGTTGTCGCGTCTATCGTCGGCCGTGATGGCCCTTGGGCTGACGTTGAGCTACGGCATGTTCGGCACCGTGATTGGCTGGTTCTTGTATCCGGCGAAAGCCTCGTCGCGGACTTGGCAGTTTTTGACGGACCTCGGCAGCTTCGCGATTGGAGAGTCGGTGACGTATGAGGCTCCGACCGGGCAGAAGATCGTGGTGACTCGGCTGGCGGACAAGGGCGTGCCGGAGGACTTCATCGCGTTATCGAGCATCTGCCCGCATCTCGGCTGTCAGGTGCATTGGGAATCCAACAATGATCGCTTTTTCTGCCCGTGTCACAACGGCGCGTTCGACAAAGCCGGTCAGCCGGTTTCGGGACCGCCGAAGGACTCGAACAAACCGCTGCCGCGATATCCGTTGAAGGTAGAGAACGGCTTGCTGTTCATCGAAGTGCCGATGGAGGCCCTGGTATGAACATCGTCAAGCGCTGGTTCGCCGAGCGGCTGCCGATCACCGGAGTGCAGTTGGAGGAACTGACCAACGAACCGGTGCCGGCGCACTTGAAACATTGGTGGTTTTGCCTGGGCGGGACGCCGGCGTATCTGTTCGTCGTGCAGATCGTGACCGGCATCCTGTTGGCGTTCTATTACCAGCCGTCACCGCAGACGGCGTATCAGTCGATCGACTCCATCACCAATCAAGTCGCGTTCGGCTGGTACATCCGCGGGATGCACAAGTGGGCCGCCACGCTGATGATCGCGGCGGTGATTCTGCATCAGATGCGCGTCTATTTCACCGGCGCGTATCGCCAGCCGCGAGAGATCAATTGGATGGTCGGCATGTGCTTGCTGCTCTGCACGTTGATCGTCGGCTTCACCGGTTACAGCCTGGTGTTCGAGCAACTCAGTTTCTGGGGAGCGACGGTCGCCGCGAACATTTGCGACACGGTGCCGTACTTCGGCGTGTTTGCCAAGCGGATGCTGTTGGCCGGCGACACCTACAACGACAACACGTTGTCTCGGTTTTTCATCCTGCACGCGGCGGTGTTGCCCGGCCTAATGATTCTGTTGATCGGCATTCACGTCGCGATCTTGCGCTTGCAAGGAGTCAGCGAACTCCGCTTCGAGAACGAACCGGCGGACGCTCCGAAGCATTTCGATTTCTTCCCCGACCATTTTTATACCGAGCTGATCATCGGCCTGACGCTGATGATCCTCTTGAGCGTGCTGGCAACCGTGTTGCCCGTGACGCTCGGCCCGAAGGCCGATCCGCTGACGACTCCCGAAGTCATCAAGCCGGAGTGGTGGTTCTACGTCTCATTCCGCTGGCTGAAGCTGTTCTCCGGCACGTTCGCCGTGCTGAGTTCCGGGTTCATCGTCTTCGTGATGTTCGTCTGGCCGTTCATCGACGCCTGGATTCGCAAACACACCCGGTTCAGCGAAGCGAGCGTCTGGATCGGCATCGTCGGCGTGTTTCTGTTGGTCGGCCTCACCGTGTGGGAGGCGGTGGTCGAGCATTGATGCGACAGGAATCAGCCGGAACGTGCTAGCGTCCGGTTGGTAGTTGCACCCGTTGATCGCAGAACCAGGGCTAGCGCCCACCGGCTGATGGGACTGATGCGAAAATCAATTGGAATCCGCTACGCAAACCAATCCTCAAGTTGCAACCCCTTGACCCGTTGAAATTCGGAAGTGTTATGCGTGACGAAAATCAAACCCTCGCTGATCGCGTGAGCGGCCAGGAGCATGTCGAGTTCGCCGATGGGTTGGCCGCGACGCTCAAGATCGGCGCGAATCACTCCATAGGCATCGGCGGCACCGGATTCAAAATCGACCACGTCAATCGACAGCAGAAACTTGCTGACCTTGTCGTGATTAGATTCGGGCTGATTGCTCTTGTCCGCGCCGAATCGAAGTTCGGCGATTGTGATCGTCGATACGCAGGCTTCTTTGTCGGCGCATTGATGAAGCCGTTCCGTCACCGAAAGCGGTTTGCCGCGCAGCACGAAAACACACATGTTGGTGTCAAGCATGTACTTCATTCGAAAGCCGTCTCACGAGGGGCTTGTGGATGCTGCACTCGCTCAACCATGAAGTCGTCAGACACCGGTTCAAACGGTTGGGCAAAGCGTTTCGGGACCAACATCACCGCATTACCGACTCTCTTCACAAAGACATGGTCGCCATCGAAATGGATGTCGGGCGGAAGGCGCACCGATTGGCATTCTCCGTCATCAGTCACGGACGCGGTCTGCATGGGACAACTCCTAATTCTTGAGACGCAATCATCCTACCTCTGATCATGAATCGCACCTAGCTCAATCTGATTGGCTTAAACCATGACTCTCCAAACCAAACGATATCTGATCGGCTTCCTCGGCCTGTTGTTTCTCGCTTCGCTCGTACTGGTTCAGGCGATGGAGATTGCTCGCAAGCGAGAGGAGGTCGGCATCACCTCGGGGCATGTCGCAGTGCCGGCGACGTCGAAGAGTTGTGTCGAGTGTCACGGCAAGTCGTCGCCGGGGATCATCGACCATTGGAAATTCAGCACGCACGCTCGCAAAGGAGTCGGCTGCGTCGAATGCCATCTGGCTCAGAAGGGAGACGTGGATGGCTTCACGCATTACGGCCACCTCATCGCGACTGTTGTGACGCCGAAGGACTGCGGACGATGTCACGAGAAGGAGACGACAGAATTCACTCACAGCCATCACGCGAAGGCGGGGAACATTCTCGCGTCGCTCGACAACTTCCTGGCCGAGACCGTCGAGGGTTCGCGGACTCCGTTCAATCCGCATTCGCCGACGCCGGGCAAGCCGGACATTCACGAAGTCAACGGGATGTCGAGCGCCGCGGTCGGTTGTCAGCAGTGTCACGGCAGCAAAGTCGCGCTACTGGCCAAGGACGGCGGGAAGATCACGCTGGATGATTTGAAGCCCGACGCGAAAGGGCAACCGACGAATTTGGAGATGCTCGACCGGATCGCCAAATCTGAAGACGGCCGGCCGAAGTTTCATGCCGACACTTGGCCGAATACCGGCATCGGGCGGTTGAATCTCGATGGCTCGTTGGGTTCGTGCTCGGCGTGTCACAGCCGGCATGATTTTTCTCCTCGTCGCGCGAGACAGCCGGAGAACTGCGGCAAGTGTCACCTTGGGCCGGATCATCCGCAGAAAGAGATCTACGAAGAGTCCAAGCACGGTGTCGCATTCCGCGATCTCAAGGATCACATGAATCTCAATGCGACGAAGTGGGTGCTCGGCAAGGATTACTCGCAGGCTCCGACCTGCGCGACCTGTCACATGTCAGGGCACTCGAAGAACGGCGGCACGATCACGCACGACCCCGGCCAACGCATCTCGTGGACGAACCGGCCGGCGGTCAGCGCGGTGCTCGATACCGATAAAGATGGCAAGCTCGTGACCGAAGCTGATCCCGCCAAGCGGCGCGCGCTGGTCACGTTCTCGGCCGAGGAGAAGCGGACCAACATGAAGCAGGTCTGTCATCACTGCCACACGCCCGATTACGTCAACGCGTTTTACAAGCAGTACGACGACTTCATCGTGCTCTACAACGAGAAGTTCGGGAAGCCGGGGCAAGCGATCATCGCTGCGCTGCGAAAGAACGATTTGCTCACCAAGACCGAGTTTGATGAAGAGATCGAATGGACGTGGTTCTATCTCTGGCACCACGAAGGCCGGCGGGCTCGGCACGGAGCCTCAATGATGGCTCCCGACTACGCCCACTGGCACGGCATGTTTGAAGTCGCCGAGCGGTTCTACATGAAGCTGATCCCGCAGGCTCGCGAGATCACCAAGCACGCCGCTGAATCCGGTCAGGCCGATCAAGCGCAGGCCGTCAACGCGGTCATCGACGAAATCCTCTCACGTCCCGAACACAAGTGGCAGGACACCGGCAAGAAACCGGCAGCCGACAAACCGTAGAAACCCGCCATCAGCCAATCGCTGATGGCGGGTTTCGTGATGTTCGGAATTCTCAAATCGCACACAGATTACGTGCTCTACTTGTCCGCCTTCTTGGCCTCAGGCTTTTTCTCAGCGGTCTTTTTCGGGACCGGCAACTTTTCGATCTTGAGCATCTTCAAAAGCTTTTGCGTCTCAACTTGGGCAGCGTCAATTTCGTGCCACATGTCGCTACAGCAGTTCGCTATGGCGACGTGATCGCCGTGCTCTTTCAAGCAGTGTTCTTCCGCCATGCCGCAGACTTCGTGAGCTTTGGCATGATGCTTTTCAATCAACGCGATCTGCTTGACGACTTCCGGCTCCTTGGCATGATCGGCCTTGAGCTTCGCCAACGCCTTGTCCGCATCCGCAAGATCCTTCTTGATACCGCCGACCAGTTCTTTGGCTTCCTGTTTCGTGACCGGCGTTTGGGGCTGTGCGTATTGGTGGAGCAATTGCGACCGGTCCTGCGCGTGCTGCTGATAGGTGCGAACCTGATGTCCGTTCCAGGCATCGCCGCGAATCTTCGCGCCGGCTTCGTTCTGAGCGAACGCGACTTGAGACACCAGCACGAAACACAGAGCAAACAGACTGGAGACAGACAGGATTTTCAGAGTCTTCATGGCAACACCTTTCTGAGAAACAACGGGGGACGAACAGCATTCCCGGTGAGCAATCCAGGGAGCGACGGCGGCCTCATGTCGCACTCGCTGTGCCAGATTCTGGACACGGACGATGGTTGATCAACGATTCCACTTTTCGATCCCGGCGGCGTACTCGAATGCCGAATGGGCTCCGCTGCCGCACGCAGGATTGATCGGAAACCGCTCACTGGCGGTGTGCGACAACGCGCGTGGAGTGTGCGTTTACGGCTTCGGGCGGCTGTCCTCCTGCCCTGAGTGCCGCTCGGAACATCTCTGGGAACTTCCGACGACTCGGAACGGCGTTCGCAAAGGAGGTTGGGCACTCTTGCCCGACCAGAGACAGGCAATCCGCCAAAGGCGGACCATCCTACATCGAAGTGCTCCCATGTCCGATTGGAGAAGATCATGAGTTGGCTCCCGAAGAAAACGGTGGTTGTGCCGGTGGATTTTTCGACGGCTTCCGCAGACACGCTCAAAACTGGACTGACGCTGGTGGCGAAACCGGAGGACTTGCATGTGATCTACGTCACGACACCCCCGATTGCGTTCAATTATGCGGAGGGCTGGGCGTTGGATGACCCGGCCACGCGGATGAAAGCTGCGCACGATCACTTGGCGGAATTTCTCGAAGACAAGAACACCACCGGCGTGAAGGCGGTCATTCGGGAGGGCGATCCGGGCTTGATGATCGTGGATTACGCGGAGGAAGTTCATGCGGACCTGATCGTCATGCCGTCGCACGGCTACCACGGCGTCAAGCGATTGCTGTTGGGTTCTGTAACCGAGCGTGTGCTGCGACACGCGAACTGCCCAATTCTCGTGTTGCGACGGCCGGGATGAGCCGGAACGCGCTCGCGTCCGGTTTGTCGTTGTTCTTGTGTCCGAACCGGACGCTAGTGCGTTTCGATTCGTCAAAGTGAGCTTGCGAAGTTTTTTCGGAGACACACATCATGGCGGCGATCAAGAAGATTCTGTGTCCGACGGACCTCAGTGATGAGTGTCGGCCAGCGTTGGCGATGGGATGCGAGTGGGCCAAACGATTCGGTGCGGAGCTGCATCTGCTACAGGTGGTCGATGGGTTGTCGAATCCCTATCCGTACCTTGGCCCGCCGTTCAACGAAGCGGCCGCGTGGGAGACGATGATCCGACAAAAGGCTCGAACGAGCTTGGATCAATGGCCGCTCCCCGAAGGCTTTACGACGCTGAACCTCATGCGTGCGCTGCGAACAGGATCGCCGGTGATGAATATCGTGCAGTACGCCAAAGACATTGGCAGCGACCTGATTGTTATGGGGACTCACGGCCGCACCGGCTTCTCTCACTTCTTTCTGAGCAGCGTCGCAGAAAACGTCGTGCGTCGTGCGCCCTGTTCGGTGCTCACAGTCCGACCGGGAGAAGCGACATGACCATCAAAGATCCGTACTGGATCGGCCTGCCGGCGTTCATGGGAGCCGGCTTGATCCTTTCGGGCCTCGCTGACTTCTGCGGGTTAGCGTTGATCCTCGGTCGGATGCCGTGGAATCAAGTGGCGACGACTGAGAAGAATGCCTCATCAACGTAGCCATCATCGCTCCGCGTGATGAGCCGAGTCACCACTCAGCGCCAATGAAACGTTCGGCTCGTCACGCGGAGCGATGACGGCTACGTTGATGTGGAAAAGCACTACTTCACTTCCACCGTCTTCAAATACGCGGCGGCCTCTTCGGGGAGGACGGTGTTGATCGACATGCCGCTGCCGAGTTCAAAGCCGACAGGTGTCGTGAGCCGTGGCAGAATTTCGATGTGCCACAAGAAATAACTCTTGTCTTCGTCGCCGCGCGGGACAGTGTTGATCGTCAGGTTGTAGTCGGGGTTGTCCAATCCGTCCGAAAGTTTTTGCAGAACGGTTTTGAGAATCTCCGCCAGTGGACGCAGCTTGGCCGCTTCAACATCGCCAAACGAGGCGTGATGCGTCTGCGGCAGAATCCAGGTCTCGAATGGCACATGCGAGGCATACGGCAGGACCGCGACGTACTCGGAATTCTGCACAAGCACGCGCTGGCCGGCCGCCAGTTCGTCTTGCCGCAGCACGCAGTACAGACAGTGACCGGTCATGTCGAAATAGTCTTCCGCGATGCTCAGTTTCGTGCGCAGCAGTCGAGGCACGACGGGTGTGGCGATCAACTGGCAGTGCGGGTGCCGCAATGACGTGCCGGCTCCCTCGCCGTGATTCTTGAAGAGCACGATCATCTGAAAGCGCGGATCGCGAAGCAGATCGTTGTGCCGCTGCTGCATCGTGTGCAACAACGCTTCAATCTGCTCGACCGGCTGCTGTGCGAGAAAGACGTCGTGATCGGGAGACTCGATGATGACCTCGTGTGCTCCGCAGCCGCCGCGATGTCGAAAGATCGGTGAACCGTCGGTGCCACCGTCGATTTCCTCTTCGATGCGCAGCGCGGGGAACCGGTTCGGAATCACGCGCACACGCCAGTCGGCCGGCTTCGGTAAGCCCCACGCCGGTACGCGATAGATTTCTGGTGGCGTGAGCGACTCGTGACCGGGACAGAACGGACAGACCTTGCCCGCCGCTTCGGGCGTTGGTTTCGAGCAGGCTCCCCGGAACTCGTGCGGCCGACGCGCTCGAGACGGCGCGAAGATCACCCAATCATTGGTCGTCGGGTCGTAACGGAGCAGCGACATCGCAGCCTTTCAAATCGAAACGTGTTCCGCTTCCTGACTGAACCAACGCGGAGCCACTTGAGGTTCGTTCAAACCCGGCGGCTCCAGGTCCAATTCGTGAGCGAAGTCGTCACGCAGAGTTTCCTCGCCCGCCTTGACCATTTCCTGGCCACAGCAGAACGGAGGCAATCGAACTGCCTCTTGTCGAATCACCGCGCCACAACACGGACAGTGATAAATCGGACGATTGCGAATCATGGGAAATGCTCCGAAAGGGGTGGCGCGCTTCCTTCACAAATTGCAGATGCGATGCCAAATGACCGCAGACTTTCAAAGGTCGTCGGACACGACGGAGAGCGCGAGCAGATTCCGTCAAAATCCCGCTGAAAATGCGACCCCCGAGGCAATGTTCCGATGCCACGCCTTGACGATGAACGCTGGCTGGCCAACAGAGTGTGCCGTGCCGCTCGCTGGCCTGGTTCAAGCCCGTGCCTGAACGCCCAATCGGTTTATTGGTTTCGCCGATGTCGCGGATGCCCTCCAGCAATTTATCGAAGTGGTCGGGCACACCCGGCCCCGGCGGGTTCTTGAGCCGCTCATCGTCGAGTTCCTTGCCAGACGTTTCGATGCCTCCGATCACACGGATCAGCGAAACAACTTCGCCTTCATGACAGAGGCTGAACTCGTTCCCGTCGGTATAGATCAGGTTCGGTAGCGACCGCAGTTTCTCCCACTGCTGCTTGTCGTGCGGGTTCTTGAACTTTCGAGGATCGGCTCCTTTGCCCGGAGCTTTCAATTCAATGAATCCGACCAGGGTCTTTCTCTTGGTGACTGCGAAGTCGGGACGAGTCTTGAGATCAGACAGCGATGACTCGCCGACGCAGGCCACCACCTTTCGGGGTAGCAGGCAAAGCTCTGCCGTGTCGAGCAGCAAGGAGTCGAACGGCGAAGGGCAAGACGGGGCCGAAGTCGAAGTTGGCGGAACATCGCGAACGGATTCTGGCTGCGGTGCGGGAAGACTCGGCGATCACGCTGAACGACCTGCGTGAGAAGTTGCA
>JAYUFI010000712.1:0-4196 GCA_043738805.1 Planctomycetaceae bacterium
ACCGGGGGGCTGACGCCGCCCCGCTCGCCTGGAGTCTCCCACGCACCAATCCACGACCGTCGCTCGCTCATCCCCTTGCTGCCGAATCACCCAGCCACGCGGCGAATAAACTTCGACTTGCTCGCTGCGCGACGTCGCTGCCTGCCGCCGCACGTCATAGCTCTCGCTGCGACGAGCCAATTCAATGCCGCTGTCCAACGCCATCAGTGACTTCGTGCGCAGCAAACTCTCAGCCAATTCCCAAGCCGCGTCCGACCACCATCTCGGCTTCGGCCGCAGCTTCGCCCGACTCACCTGCCACGCTTGAGCCACATCCTGCGGCGTCTTCACGCTCGCCGGACTCTTGAACGCATACGGCAACGCCGGAAACAAGCCGAGCAACGCATGACCGCCGGGAGCGACTGGTTGCGTCCGATAGCCGCGTCGATAGAGATGTGGTGACGTGAACCACGCATTGGTTTCGGCTGCGTGAGGTGAGTCAAACTCCGACCGTAAGAATTCAACCACATCCAGACTTTCGATCGCGTCCGAATCCATCACCGAGAAACTCATCAGAGGGATGTAAGCCCGACCGTCGTTGATTGATTGAGAATACTTGGGAGTCGTTCCTCGTGGTCTGCTCCAGTCATACGCCATGAACATGCTGCTGACATCCGGGCTCGTCATGACCGTGTCGCCACCAGACACGTCAAATCGGTAGTCCGTGATCGCCCCGTTGACGAAGCGACTCGCATCCCAACTTCGCGTTCCGAAGTATTCGCCAGACTGACGATTGAGCGTTGGCCGCAAGAATGCCTCAGCGGAGTCCTGAAGCATGATTATTGCCGTCGCTTGCCGATCGAACAGTCGAACCGGCGACGGCGAGTGTCGATACTCATCGACAAAGTCGTCACCGAAGCTTGTCACGGGGCTGTTGAAAGACAGTTCAAAGGACTCGTCTGCAAGTCTCTCTTGGAAGCCGAGGAGCTGTGGCTTCGCGAAGTAGCGCCAACGTTTGATCGTTCTCCCGTTCGAGGACGACACACCATCGCTCAGAAAGTCGAGCTGCGTTGGTTCCGCAAAACGTTTCGCATCCATCCACAGCGAATCGTAAAACTTATCTCCGTCGGAGTCGCTGTTTTGGTCGGTCAGCGCTCCCAGCACGTACCGATTCCGAATGCTGTTGAGGTTGACGACTCCTGGCCTTCTTCCCAGGAACGACGACCCGTCTCCGAGACTCGTGCGAGAGAGCACATCAACTTCACCTCCCCACAACCCCTGCAACGAATTGCTGGCCGTCATCGGCTGCAACGGGATGTTGCGGCCATACGAGCCTAACTGTCCCAGCATCTGCGTTCGCAAACCTTGTCGCCACAGTTGGGCCTTTTGGATTTGCTGCTGCACTAACTCATAGTTTGCATTCTCTTTGCCTTGAGCGAAGAACTTCTCGCCGTCGCGCATCTGAAACCGCCGCTTCACACCGAATCGCTGTCGGTCGGCATCGTTCTCCAGCACGAGCAGCGATGTGTACGGCGTGATGATGTGGAACTCTTCCGACATCGCAATCACGTCGTTCTGCACCGCCGCCGATTGTCCCTGTTCCAGTAAATGGTCCAGATGCTGCCGTGCCCACAGCCGAGGAATGAACGAGTTGCCGGTCTCGTCGTCCGTCAGTTGAATCGGTGCCGTGAGCCGCACCGGTTTCCCGTTGAGCGTGCCGGTGACGATGACGGATGCGCTCGATTCTGGATTTTGGATTTTGGATTTTGGATTTTCTGACAGATATCTGCCCAACAAAATCTGCTGCGTTCCCAACGGCAAGTTCGGCAACGTTTCCGGATAAACCGCTGCCGTGCGCAGGCCCTCGAACGTCACCTTCACATCGCGCAAGCCGGGCGATGCGAGTTCGACCAACAGCTCCCGAGCCGCTTTCGCCGGACCTTGCTCACCGCTGAGCCGCCGCACCGAACCGCCACCGATCGCGCCCAATGCCTTCAGCACCGGCCACTCATACGTGCTGCCGATCGCCACCGCGTGGAAGGGGAGCGATGAATTCAACACACGTCGGCTTAACGACGTCGCGAACTCTTCTGGCGTCTTGCTCCCCGTCGTGACGATGCCGTCGCCGAGATAGATAACATGGGTCGCAGGATGGGCACTCTTGCCCGTCGCCTTCTTTTCTTCATCGCTCAGATCACCAACGCGACGGGCAAGAGTGCCCGTCCTACATGCCGACTCAACCGCTTTGCCAAGATCGGTCCAGCCGAGTGAGCGGCGTTTGGCGAGGAACTCGCGAGCTTTCGCGATCGCTTGCGGCTCGACAGCGCGAACGAAATCGAAGGCCCAATCACAATTCACATCGCAACCGGCGACGTTGAACATGTCGTGCGGCGACAACGATGACAGCAGCGTGGCGAGGAACTCCGCCTGCGTCCGGCGTTGCGATTCGTCCATTGAGGCCGACGTGTCGGCGAGAATCAGCAGTGACAACGGCTCGCCGTTCGGGAGCAATTCGCGGTCCCAATCGCCGTCGTTGCCCGGCGGCATGAATTGCAAGACGAAGTATCCGTCATCGCCGCGACGATGCGGGATCAGCACGACATCCGATGGCGGCGGCTCGGTCTCGACAACCACTTCAAAGTCGCGCGTCGGCGTGTGATTCTGCGCGGTGAAGCGGACTCGCCCCGCCTGCCGCGTCAGCTCATCGCGAGTCGTGTGTGTCGGCGACTTGATGCTCTTCAACGGCACGGCAGACGAGACGGTCACGTCGATATCAAGCTGTCGCAACGGATGCTGCTTGAGCAGCTCGCTCTGCAACGCGTAGCTGTAGCGATACCGCTTGCCGCGCAACGGCAGCACTTGCGTGTAAGTGATCTTCACCCGCTTTTCCGAATGCGCTTCGATCGGAAAGACGCGCGCTTTGAAAAGATTTCCGCCCGCCCATTCCAGTAAACCGGGATCGCGCCGCTCGCGCAGGATCGTCTCGTAGATTTCGCGAGCACGTTGCTTCTCGACGATGTCCGCTTCGACCAGTTCGTTGCCGATCCACATTCCGAAGCCACTGATCGAAGCGTCCGCTGGCAACGGGAAGAAGAACGTCCCTTCCGTACGAGTCGCGCTGTGATTGACGAACGATTCTTCGATCACCGTCCGCGCGATCTGGTCGCGAATATCGACAGTCACTTTGTGATATCCGACCGACAGCGGCACGTTTCGCCCGTCGATGTTCGCGATCAACGAACCCAGCGACTCCTGCGGCATCGCACTCTTGAAGCCGAGCAACCACGTCGGCGTGTGTTCGAGTTTTGTGAGTTGTCCGATGTCGCGCAGCGAGTTCACGCAAAAGATGTGCGTGCCGGATTGCAGCGAGTGTGGTCCTCTCGCTCCGCGAGGGGAGTCACTGGGTGCGCGATCTGCGATTGTCGCATCTTTCGACGTCTTCTCCGTCACCGTTGCCTCCCCTCGCGGAGCGAGAGGACCACTTTCCAACAACTCAAACGTCTGCCCCGCCGGGACCGTGATCTCGGCCTCGCCGGAATACAGCCGCAGTTGCGTCGGCGAGATCATCTCGGCCAACGAGCCGGGGCCGAGGATGACCAGCGTGTTGGGGACGAGCTTCACCGCGACTGCGTTCGCACCATTTGTGTCGGTACGCAGCCAATCACCGCTGCGCAGCAGCGTCTCTTCGCAAACCGGCGTCCAACGCCGCGACGGGCCGAGATGTCCCAGTGCGCTCACCCCGACGAGCGGTTGCAGCGTGACGATTCCTTGATGCTCGGTCACTTTCCCAATGCGGCCATCTTCGGTCAACGTGTCGCGCACGACGAAACGGCGATCGTCGATCGGCGCGTTGTACGCTAGCACGGTGACTGCCGAGAGCAGCTCATCGCGGCCCTCACGTTCTTGCGTGAGCCACAACGATTGCAGACTGTTGTCCGTCGCATCGGCCAACGCTTCCAACCGCATGCGCGGCTGAGAACCTGAAATCTCCGCGCGGTATCGTCGGAACTCGCGGCCATCGCGATTGAGTGTTTCGACCGATCGTGCGGAGAGCCATGTCGGGCGTTCGCGCCAAGAAGATTTCGAGACAGAACCAGGCGAGCGGGGCGGCGTCAGCCCCCCGGTTCTGTTTTGCAGAACATCGTTGTCGCCGTCATTCACCGGGGGGCTGACGCCACCCCGTTCGCCGTCCGCACCGAATTCGCTCAACAGCAAAC
>JAYUFI010000713.1:0-4193 GCA_043738805.1 Planctomycetaceae bacterium
TTCTTGCTGCGCGTCTTCGTCGCCTTCACGATGAGCTTCTTCTTGTCTTCATCACGCAGCATGATGAAGCCTTCGTCTGCCTGCTGAAAAATTTGGAAAAGACAATCGAGTGTCTTGTCCAACACCTGGTTCATATTCAGAGTGCGAGCGAGAAACTTGCCGATTTCCAAAATGGCTTTCAGCTTCGCTTCTGGCTTCACTGCCAACCGCATATCGGAGGACGAACCGGCGGCCTCGATCGTACTGATGATCGAAGAGCGATCTTCTTCGTCAATTTGAAACTCCGACTCACTGACCTCCAGGGTGGTGGCCGATTGTCGGCGATCGCTGTCAGAAATGGATGGCCGAGGACCAACGGCAAGTTTGCTGTCGCTGGCGGCATCACCGACCGACAAAACTTTGCTGTCGTGCGGTGCGTTGAACAGAAAGCGAAACTCAAAATCGCAGACCCGTAGGATATCTTTGTCTTTCAGTTCGCGGCGTCCATCAACCGCAGTCTCGTTGACGTGAGTGCCGTTTCGGCTGCGCAGATCCTCAACGTAATATGCGCCGTGAGCCTCCAAAATCTGCGCGTGGTAACGGCTGATGGCTGCGTTGTCCAAAACGACTTGGCAATGCGGATGCCGACCAAACACCGTGCGATCGGAATCAACGGCGATCACTTGTCCGGGACTTTTCCCTTTGAGCACTTCCAAAACAGCCACGATATGTGCAGCTCCTCTGCGAGTTTCTTTCAACGATGTGCTGACACGAACGACGAGATGACATCGTGACCAACTCGGCGGCGGGATTCTATCGGTGTGAGAAGCGGACTCTCAAGGCGTTGTCGGATTTGATGCTGGCAACTCTCTGACAGGGTTGTGCCCACTCATGGACGGACAAGAGTGCCCGTTCTACAAAGCGTGACTTATGCCGAAGCCTCGAAAGAAAGACGAGTCGCCGATTGCGAATCGCCAGGGGATGACCCTGCGCGAGTTGGCTGCGCTGTTGCCTCGGCAAGAGTCGTTTGCGGCGGTGATCGCCGCGATGAAACGAGGGCAGGCGGGAGCCATTGATGGGGCGTGGGGCTCGTCGGCCGGGCTCGTTGTCGCGGCGTTGTCTCAGCAGATGGAATCGGGAAAACCGCTGGTTGTCGTGCTGCCTCGGATGCACGACGTTGATGAGTTTGCCGATGACGTCTTCAACTTTCTTGGCGAAACACTGCTGATCTTCCCAGCGTGGGAAAGCTGGCCACGTGAGGCGACAGCCACGGACGCTGTTTGGGGAGCTCGATTGCGGGCGTTGCGAGCGATCAGGTCCGAGACGCCGCCGCGCGTGATCGTGACGTGTGGGCCGGCGCTCATTCAGCCGGTTCCGAGCCAAGAAGAAATCGCGGCCTCCACGCGAACATTTAAGGTCGGCGAAAGCGTCGATGTCGATGAGCTGCTGCGCTGGATGATCGAACGGGGCTTTGAGCGCGTCCCCGCCATCGAATTGCCGGGTGAAGTCTGTGTGCATGGCGGCATCGTCGATGTCTATCCGCCGGACGCGGACGATCCGCTGCGGCTGGAGTTCTTCGGCGACGAACTCGAATCGCTGCGCTGGTTCGATGTTGAATCGCAGAGGACGATCGAGACGCTGCAAGAGGTTTGTCTGACGGTTTGCGGGATGGAAGTGCCTAGTAGGACGGGCACTCTTGCCCGTCAGGAGTTGATGGACCCAGAGTCGGGCAAGAGTGCCCAACCTACAACTCTGACGGAACACCTTCCGAGTGGTAGTTGGATTGCGTTGATCGAACTTCCGGAGTTGATCGACGAGGCTCGGCAGTATCGTGAGCGGCTGAGCGACGCATCGGGTTTGATCGCGTTCGAGTCGGTGATGGCTCGGCTGACCGATTTCGTGAACGTCACGATTGCTCCGATCGCAGCGGACAGCTTTGAGACGTCGTGCCACTTGCAGATCGAGTCGATCGAACGCTTCACCGGGCCGCGTCACGAAGTGCTGCAAGAACTCGCTTCCGTCATCGGACGTGACGAGCAAGTCCTCATTGCCTGCCACAACGAAGGTGAGCGCGAGCGGCTGTCGGAGTTACTGGCCGAGAGCAAAGTCGAAGTTGCTTCGGCCGCGCAAGGTACCATCCCTGCGGCTCGCCTCGTTGACCGAGTGAGCTTGTGTGTCGGTCGCGTATTGCGCGGGTTTCGGTTGGTGACGGATCGGATCATCGTGCTGAGCGACGGTGAACTCTTCGGCCGGACCACGATCGCTCGCGATACGAAGCGGAAGCGGCGGGTCGAGTCGCGGGCGATCGACAGCTTTCTCGATCTGAGCGAAGGGGATTTGGTCGTGCATCTCACGCAAGGGATCGCGCGCTACCGCGGCATGAAGCTGATGGAGAAGGGCGATCAAACCGAAGAGCACTTGCAGCTCGAATTCGCCGACCGCGTGATGATCTATGTGCCGGTCTCGCTGATCCATCTCGTGCAGAAATACGTCGGCGGGATGAAGCCGTCCCAGATGTTGTCGACTGTCGGCGGGACCGCATGGGGCAAACGGAAACAACGAGTTGCCGAAGCAGTCGAAGATCTCGCGACCGACATGCTGCAACTGCAAGCGGCACGCGAAACGAAGCCGGGATTTGCTCACCCACCCGACTCGCACTGGATGCAGGAGTTCGACGCGGCGTTTCCGTATGACGAGACGCCAGACCAACTCTTTGCGATCGCCGATTGCAAAGCGGACCTCGAACGAACACGGCCGATGGATCGGCTCATCTGCGGTGACGTCGGTTACGGCAAGACCGAAGTCGCGATGCGTGCGGCGTTCAAAGTGATCGACGCCGGGAAGCAAGTGGCGGTGCTCGTGCCGACAACCGTGCTCGCTCAACAACACTTCCGGACCTTCAGCGAACGGATGGCCGAGTACCCGATCACCGTCGAACAGATCTCCCGCTACAAGACGAAAGGGGAACAGAAGAAAATCCTCGAAGGGGTCGCGAGCGGTGCGATCGACTTGCTGATCGGCACGCATCGGCTCGTGCAACCGGATATCAAATTCAAAGACTTGGGGCTGCTGGTCATCGACGAAGAGCAGCGCTTCGGCGTCGAGCACAAAGAGATGCTGAAACACTTGCGGCTCGAAGTCGACGTGATGACGCTGAGTGCAACGCCGATCCCGCGGACGTTGCACATGTCGCTGCTGGGGATTCGCGACATCAGCAATCTGACGACTGCTCCCGTCGATCGCATGGCGGTGACGACGCGCGTCTCTCGCTTCGACGGCGATCTCGTCCGGCAAGCGATCGTGCGGGAACTCAATCGCAACGGGCAGGTCTACTTCGTCCACAATCGAGTCTACAACATCCAGCACATGGCCGAACGCCTGCAAAAGATCGTGCCGGAAGCACGCATCGGCATCGGGCACGGGCAGATGGCGGGACACGAGCTGGAAGAGGTGATGTTGCAGTTCGTCAATCGCGAGATCGACGTGCTCGTCTGCACGACGATCATCGAAAGCGGACTCGACATTCCGAACGCGAACACGATTTTCATCCATCAAGCGGACATTTACGGGCTCGCCGATTTGCATCAACTGCGCGGCCGCGTCGGCCGGTACAAGCACAAGGCGTACTGCTACCTGTTGCTCGAAGACGGCAAGTCGCTCACTCCGCTGGCGACGAAGCGGCTGAAGGCGATCGAAGAGTTCAGCGAACTGGGAGCCGGTTTCAAGATCGCAATGCGCGATCTCGAAATCCGCGGCGCGGGGAACATCCTGGGCACCGAGCAAAGCGGGCACATCGAAGCGGTCGGCTATGAGCTGTATTGCCAGTTACTGGAGAACGCCGTCCGCAAGGCGAAGAAGATGCCGATCAAGGAGCACATGCACGTGCAAGTTGATCTGCCGCTGTCGGTCTTTCTCCCTCCCGATTACGTCCCACCGGGCCGGCCGAAGATCGAGGCGTATCGCAAGCTGTCGGCGGTCGGGTCATTCGAGGAACTGACCGATTGGCAAAACGAACTCCGCGACCGCTTCGGCCCGATCCCTCCGGCGGCTGAGCGGATGATCGAACTGCGCGAGCTGCAACTGATGGCCGCGTCCTGGGGCATCGACCGAATTTCCCGCGAAGACGACTGGCTGGTCTTCGCCTATCGGGACGGTTCAAAGATCCGCCGCCTCGCTTCGCGTCACAAAGGCCGCTTGCGAATCGTCGACACGAA
>JAYUFI010000714.1:0-1549 GCA_043738805.1 Planctomycetaceae bacterium
CCGAAAGACGAGCTGGCTCAAAAGCTACAAGAACGGATTCAGGAGATTCTCAATCCAAAAGCTCCGATGCCGAAGCTGGCCCCAGCCGCAAGCACTCCGGCAGACAAGCCGGAAGCGGCAGCGTCACCAGCAACACCGGAAATCAAAACTCCGTAGTCGCGACGTCAAAACGTAGCACAGGCGGCTCGCCTGTGAGGTTTCCCACAAGATCAGCCCGGCAGCATTGAGCAGCCGGGCTGATTTCATTGAGTCTTCGCACACGCAGTCTAATTTACGTGTCGCCCTGAAATACGAAGAAAATTGGGGCATCAGACTGACCACTGAAGTTCAATGCTTGTCTCTTGAGCGATGAGCGCGAGCTTGGCGACAACATCGGCCGGGAGATCGATTCCGTGAGTTGTTGCGGTGCGGTGGAGGTTCCATTCGCGTTCTCCTGGGAGGAGGACTCGTTCGATGCCAGCAGCAGTTGGTGCTTTGTGGATTTCGTCGATCAGCGATTGCACGCGAGCGGCAAATTCTTCGGGGGGCGCGATCGTGGCGACGTCGATGGCCAAGAAGGCGGCGTTATGGAGCGAGGGTTTACTAGGCTCATCAAAGATCCAACTGCCGACCTGCCAGGTGATCGCTCCGCCCGGCAGAACTCCTGCAAGGATCTCTGCCCACAAGCCCAGGCCGTAGCCTTTGTGTCCGGCCATCGGAGCTAGCGAAGCGTGATGCGGATAGAGACTGCCGTCCGTTGTCGGCTGTCCGTTGGAGTCGATGAGCCATATCGGAGCGATCGGCTCACCTCGTTGATGAGCGGCGTAGACTTTGCCTCCGGCGACAGCGGAGGTGGCCATGTCGAGCAGGATCGGGTCTTGATCACCGACCGGGACGCCGTAGGCCAGCGGGTTACTTCCGAGGACGACTCCGCGTGAACCGGGTGCGGCGACGCTGGGCATGTCGTTGCCAGTGACAAGACCGATCAAACCTTCTCGT
The DNA here is from genome assembly GCA_043738805.1 of Planctomycetaceae bacterium. Taxonomy (GTDB): domain Bacteria; phylum Planctomycetota; class Planctomycetia; order Planctomycetales; family Planctomycetaceae; genus SXKJ01. The sequence continues at coordinate 979 of JAYUFI010000714.1, forward strand.
GCGGCCATTGCTGCGTAGTAACCGGCAGCGCCGATGTGGCCGGTGTTTCGCAATCCGACGTATGCCACGCCGACTTGTCGAGCCTTCGCAATCGCAGTGTGCATCGCGAACACGCTGCCGACTTGGCCGAGTGCCGAGTCGCCGTCAATCACTCCCCATGCGGGGCCTTCTCGTTCGACGCGAGGGACGCCGGTCGCGCGGTAGCCGCCGCCTCGCAGGCGATGCAGATAGCCCGAAAGCAACTTCGTTCCATGAGTGAAAACACCCATCGCGTCGGTGGTCACCAGAGCGTCGGCGGTGGTCTCCGCGTCTGTGACATTGAGTCCGACCTGCCGTAGAGTGGCGACGCAAAAAGCTCGGAGAGAAGCGATGGAAATTTTCATGAAGGCTCCTGAGTTCTCTGTGTGATGTGATTTGGCGTTTGGGCAACGCGATCATCTTGCGGGGCGGATTCCAGAACATCAAATGACTGCATCGCGTTTCTTCAACTCACCTGACGCCTGAGAGGAACACCGATATGCTGCCGCGTCTTGAAACGCACGTCCCCGCAGCGTGCGGTGAAACGGCTCAC
>JAYUFI010000715.1:0-1548 GCA_043738805.1 Planctomycetaceae bacterium
ACGGAGGGAGACATCAACTTCCAACTGTTTGATGGAACGTCGCCACAAACGGTGGCGAACTTCTTGAACTACGCGAACTCCGATAGCGGCTACAAGGACATCATCTTCTCGCGGTTGGTCAACGGCTTTGCGTTGCAAGGTGGTTCCGTCAAGTTCGACGAGACGACGCACACGTTCTCAAAAATCACTGCGGACCCGCCTGTGCAGAATGAGTTTGACAAAATCAACGGTGTCGCAAAAACAGTAGTCCACAACACTGTTGGTACGATCGCGATGGCGAAACTCGGAAGTGATCCGAACAGTGCGACCGATGAGTTCTTCTTCAATTTAGGAGATAACTCAAACCAAGGTGCAGGAGCATCAAATTCCAATAATCTTGATGTTCAGAACGGCGGCTTCACGGTCTTCGGAAAAGTCTTGAGCAAGAGCGATCTAGATGTGCTGACCAAAATTCAAACCATTAAGACGGAAGACAAATCTGCTTCGACCGCGTTCCCCGCCAACTTTGGTGTCGATGTCAAGAACCTGCCGCTCAAGGGCTACAAGGACAAAACGCCGACCTCGGCGTTCCCCACTGACCTGACTGCGGCCAATCTTGTGCGGCTCACGAGTGTCGAAACGATTCAGCAAAATGAGAAGCTGACCTATACGACGTCTGCGTCTGACAACAGCAACACGGTGCTGGTGACAGCGGCGATCGTCAACAATCGTTTGAAGCTGACTTACACCACGGGAATCGGCGGTGAAGCAACGATCGTGGTTCATGCGACGGATAAGGCTGGTAAATCGACAGACGCGACGATCCATGTCGTTGTCGGGCTCACCGGCAATCATGCACCGACCGTAAGCAATATCACGTTTAGTCCCGCTCATCCGAGTGCCACTGGCTCCGTCACCGCGAATGCCACCACGAACGATGTCGATGGCGACAACGTCGCGTTGAAGTACGCGTGGACGGCCAAAGGCACACCTGTGGCAGATCAGACTGGACAGACTTTGAACCTCAGCGGCCTCGGACTTCAGCCGGGCGATCCGATTGCCGTGCAGATCACTCCGAACGATGGTTTGATCAATGGCACACAATCAGCGTCCGTCGGCACGACGGTCAATCACCCACCGGTGATTAACTCAATCACGTTTGATAAGACGGCCCTGCCGAGCTTGAAAGCCGTTGTCTCGACCTCGGATACCGATGCGAGCGATACCGTCACGTTGGCGTATAAATGGTCGGTCAACGAGGTCGTTAATCCCACAACGACCGACACGCTCGACATCAGCAGTCTCACGGCGGGCGATCAAATCAAAGTCGAAGTGACCGCCAGCGATGGAGTCGATTCGGCAATCAGTTCGCAGACAACAGTTGTTTGAAATGATCGCTGGCTTCACGAGTTGATTTAAGTCTCACGGAAGAGCCTTTAGTGGGCAGCCTGAAACAGGTGTCGCCTTTACGACGGAGCGTTCTCATGCGGAAGTGGACCATTCTTGCCATTGGATTTTTGATGGCCATCGTCGGGCGAGTCAGCGCTCAAGAGACTCTGACACCGCCAA
>JAYUFI010000716.1:0-1545 GCA_043738805.1 Planctomycetaceae bacterium
GCGGCCCTCACGCCGACCGATGCCAACAGCGTCACGAAATTCCGCGACGTCGTAGGCACTGGCTGGAAGACGCTCATCGGTCGCGAACTCCCTGCGTTCAAGGAGATCGAACGGACGAAGTTGAAGAAGGAAGACCGAGGCAACTTCTTCTACTTCGGCGACACGATCCAACTGAAGAAATACAACGAGCAACTGCCGATCGTGTTCCTGCACCCGAAGACTTGGAACAAGCAAGTCGTGGTCTGGATCGACGAGTCGGGGAAGTCGGGCCTCTTCAACGCGGACGGGACGCCGAAGTACGAAATCAAATCGCTGCTCGACGCCGGCTTCAGCGTTGCAACCTGTGACGTCTTCGGCACCGGCGAACTGATGCCGGCCGGATCGGCAGCCCCGCTGCGGAACCGAAAGGTCGTTACGCCCCGCCAATTCGCCGGCTTCACCTACGGCTACAACCACACGCTGTTCGCTCAACGAGTGCATGACGTCATGTCATTGATCTCGTATGTCAAAGGTGACGATCACGGAGCGACGAAGGTGAGTCTCGTTGGAGTCGGTCAAGCGGGCTTATGGGTCGCTGCCGCGAAGGCGATCGTCGGCCCCGCCGTTGATCGCACCGCGATCGACACTGCCGGATTCCGTTTCGGATCGCTGACGGAATTCGACGATCCGCAGTTCCTTCCCGGAGCGGTCAAGTACGGCGACGTCCCCGCGCTCCTGGCGCTGTGTGCTCCCAGCGAAGTCTTCATCCTCGGCGAGAAAGAACTCCCCGCCATCGCGAAGGCCAGTTGGCAATCGTCGGGAGCGATCAAGTCCGCGACGCTGTTCAACGGCGAAGCATCGGCCAAAGCGAACAGCATCGTGCAGTGGTTGTCGCGATGAGTAAACCTCATGACCCGCAGAACTCGGACGACCGGACTTGGCGGCTCGCTTTCGCGAGGCGACGTCATTTGAGCCTGTGGGAGGATCGGCACGATCGGATACTCTTCCGCAGGTGTTGCTCCGGTGGAGTGATTGCTACCAAGTGAGGGACCGGAGCACATCGTCTCACACGCACGTTTTCAATTTCCGAGAACACGTGGGAGATTCTTTCGTTCGACAGTCGCGATACGGCGTTGAAGGACATCATGGCGGCACGACTCAGTCTGGCACTGCTGGAAATCAACTACCTCGGCCCCACATTGATGGTGGCCGATGCGTGTGTGAAGACGGCGGGAGTCCGCATCATTGGGATCGAAAGCACGGATGGCCCGCAGCAATGTTTGAAGCTCGTCGGCGAAACAGGCGCGATCATGGCGGCTGCCGAACAGGGGGCCGAGTTGGCTCGCCGCATGGGGAGCCAGTGCATGGTTTCGGTCCTTCCAGCGCCGTTGGAGGAGACTCAGAAGCTCGTCAATTCTGAACCAGTTTTTAGTCCGTTGTTGGGTTTGTACGATTCTCGCGTTCCGAGAGAGGGTGTCATGAGCACTGAAGCTGTTGGCTTGCTGGAGACTCAAGGTTTAGTGGTCGCGTTGCACGCGCCCGACGACATGCTGAAGGCGTCGAACG
>JAYUFI010000717.1:0-4169 GCA_043738805.1 Planctomycetaceae bacterium
GGATTTCGCGCCTGCAACTCTTGAATCAAATGAGCAGCGTGTTGATCGCCGCTCGGTTCACCGACGGAAAAGAAAATGTGCATCGCGACTCCCTCCGCGCAAACGCTTCATCCATGAGGCTATTTCTGCGCGGCGGGACAGTACGTCGCTCCCGAAAGAGGGTCAAGGCGTTGTCGCCATTCGAAACTTGAAGCGTCAGCGAGGGCGATCGCTTCTGCGACTCCGAACCTGAAGCGCTTGGGAGCATTCGCCCTCGCTGACGCTTCGGGTTACGTTCCTTCACGGCTGCCGCGTCGTGTCGCTTTCCAGCGTGAGGTCGAGCTTGGCTGGAAGGTTCTGGCCGTTGATGGAGAATTCGAGATCCCCCTGAATGCGTAGCTTCCCTTTGTTGGAATGCCATTGACCGGCCGCTCGATCAAACAACATGGTACCCGATGATTCGGTCGGTTTCAGATCGCTCTTGGTGACTCGCAGAGGCAACTTGGAATTGTCGGCAATTGAAAAGCTCGTGTTGATTGTTTTGGCTTCGATCTTGTCATAGGTCTTGCTGCCGTCCTTTGTTTCGCCGAGGTATTTGTATTCGACGGTCAAGCTCATGATCTGACCGCTGCCAAGACCGAGCTCCGAATTTCGCGTCCACGTGTTCCCCGCTTTGACGGGATCGGTCGGCAGACGTTCTTGTTCTTGATTGGCGTTCTTCTTGGCAATCTCGGGATCGAGGTCACCTCGTGCCTCTTCTGAAACTTTCTCTGCCGCCTTGTCGAGCCCTTCGACTGCGACCACTTTTCCGGATTGATCGTGAACGAACACGATCTTCGCTTTCGACAACGCGGCCATCACATCGACGAATGGTTGCAGAGCTGGGTTGTCGGCCTTTTTGCCCGGATCATCCGAATCGAACGACAACGACAACCCGCCGGGAAGCTTCACCGAAACCGACAGCTTGTCCGTGTTTTGCTCAACTCGAATCTTGCCATCGGCATCTCGTTTACCAACGAGCGATGAGGCGATCACGAACCGATCCGACGACGTTTCCAGATTCATTCCTGCCAGCGACAACGTTTGCGTGACTTTCATGTTTGTGTGGTTGACCGTCTTGGTCCCTTCCACAAACTTGTGCTCCAACTTCACCTGAGCCTGAGCGGGTATCGTCCAACCGATGGCGAACAATGACAGCGAGAGAATGCTTGCGTAACGAACAGATCGCCCCATGTGCTGCAACATGACCTGAGTCCTTAAATGTGGTTGAAGAACGAGATGGCTGTGATTCGAGAATGATCGGGAAATCTTAGATGACTCACGCGGGTCGGTTCTTCTCGTCAACATGCACGACACGCGGTTTCACTTGCCGCGCTTCACTTTCTTTGAAATTGGCGTACGAGCAAATGATGACCAAATCGCCGGGATGAACCAGATGAGCGGCGGCTCCGTTGATGCAGATCGTCCCCGAGCCGGGCTCGCCAGGAATCACATACGTCGTCAGCCGGTTGCCATTGTTGACGTCGTAGATTTGAACCTGCTCGTGGTCGATCAAGTCGGCCAATTCCATCAGTTGCCGATCAATCGTGACACTTCCTTCGTAATGCAATTGCGCGTCCGTGACGGTGGCTCGATGAATCTTCGACTTCAACAAAATGCGTTGCATGAAAATTTCGTCGTTATGAGATGATCTGAAAATGTGCCAAACCTCAAGTAAGTAGCCGTCACGCTCCGCGTGACGAGCCGAATGTCGCCAACGCTTCGTGAATTAGCACGCTTCTGAAAGCATTGCGTTCTGAAGCGATCGGCTCATCACGCGGAGCGATGATGGCGACGTAGAAGCGGACTTTTACAGCCCCGCGTCAAACTTCACGAGCGATCCCGCTGGCTTGTCGCTTCCCTCGGCAACAGTGCCGAAGACGGCAACGTACAGCACGCCGTTCTTGTCGAACGCGCACGCGGTCGGCTTGTCGAGGCTGGCGATCTTCACCGCCTTGATCGAGTCACCGTCGATGTCCAGGCGGAACAGGCCGCCCGCTTTCGGGTCGCTCCACGAGTAATCGGTCGCGTACAGCTTCTTGGTCTTCGGGCTGTAGGCTAGGCCGCAGATGTCGTTCAGGCCGGTCTTGTAGTTCTTCTTGAGCTTGCCGGTTTCCGGATCGTAGATCGACAGCAGGCTGTCGCCGGGCGGAGTCGAGACCTCGCCCATCTGGCCGACCACGAGATCCTTGCCATCGAGCGAGAAGATGACCGGCACCGGAGCATCGACTTCGGTGGCGACCTTAGTGGCGATCGAAAGCTTCAACGCACCCGGCTTGCCGTTGGTGGCAGTGCTCTTGGCGATCCAGCCTTTGGTGTCGTCGCCGTTGCAGGTGATGAAGATCGACTTGCCGTTGGAGGCCACTCCGTAGAAGTTGCCTTCCCCCTTGGCGGATTCCTCGCTGGCCTTGATCGGGCCGAGCGTCGCGACGGCGGCGTCCTCTTTGATCGGCTCGTGATCTTTGTGAGCCGCGTCCTTGCCGACCTTGTAGATGCGGACCAGTTCATCGCCGTCCGGTCGGCTGCCGTCGCCGACGATCAAGTGCTCGTCATCCCAAAACGCCAAGCCGAGAGGTCCGATGTTGTACTTCGGCCCTTTGCCGTAGATGTCGGTCGGGAACCCGCTGATCTCGACGTGAGCCTTGCCGCTCTTTGGATCGAGCCGATGCACGCCGCTGTGAGCCGCAATGAAGACATGCCCGGTCGCCGCCTGCACCGCGACGCCGCACGGATTGTCGATGCCGCCCAACACCGTCGTCGGCTTCGCATCTTGAGCGACCGCCGTCAGAGCGATCGAACCACACAACAAAAACGCCATTGATCGAAGCATGAGAGACTCACTTTCTGATTGAAGTTAAGAGACCTTTTTTGTCCCTCACCCATCATGAGAAGGGAGAGGAATAGAGATTCAATAGATTCACTCCGTCATCGGGAGACGGTTTGCGACCAACGTGCCAACGGCGAAAACGACATCATGATGATTCTCACCGATCATCCAATCCAAGTCCTTTGAAACCAGCACATACTCGAATCCATAGCTCTCACCAACGACTTGTTCGATGGCAATTGCAGTCGCTTCAAAGACGATCATTCGATCGCAACCCCGCGGTTCAACGGCCCCCCAATTCTCACAGACGAACCAAATGGGTTCCAACGGCTCCGGAACCAAATGCGAGATCATCTGAAAACCAGTTTGATCGTCAATGTGCTTGGACTTCCGAGGCATCGAACTGGGGATGTTCGAATGCCACCACAAGAAACTCAGATTGTCACCGAAACGTGACTCGATAGCTGATAAGAGTTCCGGCCACTCGCGCCGAGGGACGAGATGAAATACGTCCTCTGGAAGGCCCAGTTCTCGCGCGCATTCCAGCAAGTGTTTGGCGTGTGAACTTTCTTTCAAATGTTGCACCATTCGAGAGTCCCTCGTACCTCAAATCCGCGAGATACTTGTCGATTCTCCTTTGGTTAAGAGGCTGTCCAGTCGTCTTCACGAGAGAACGGGATCGTTGAGACTCTACTTCGGCAACTCCGGAGCCTTGTGGTCCGGGTAGTCGGGGCTGCTGAGTCCTTCGGTCATGAACTTCACCAAGTCGGCCTTCTCCGTCGGGGCGATCTTGGTGTTGAAGATTTCTTCGTCGAGCCACACTACGGTTCTCAAACCAAGACTCATTTTGAAATCCCCGTGTTCTGATTCGTGCAGTCCACGCCAGCCATGATAATCCGTTGCCCGCGGACAAAGCACGTCGTTCGGCGAGCGGCAACGAGGAAAAAGTCATGCCGTTCTCCGGGTCTCCAAGTCGCAAATGAGCCGGCCGCGTTTGTAACGATTGAGTCGGTTAACAGAACAGGCTCCGGAATCCAGCGAGCGCTGCTGAGACGAATTCAGAACCGGCATAGCGTAAATGTCACCGTCTCGATACAGTCCGCCCCTCTTCGGGCTCAGCCCGACGTATCCTGTGGACGAAAACGTGGTGAGGAAGAACCGGCCGTGGGCCGCACTCAGTTCCTTGGCACGCGAGCAAAAAGCTCGAATCGCTCGCTCAATCAAAGCGACATCTGCCATTGGAACGCGCCAGGTTCGATGGCTTTGATAGTGACGCAATTTCGCGTCCGGCGTGTCGGTCCTGGATACCTCTTGCTCGGAAAAT
>JAYUFI010000718.1:0-11029 GCA_043738805.1 Planctomycetaceae bacterium
CACGCTCGCAAAATTGAGCATTGTCCAGTCGTCGCCGAACGGTCGAGACCGAGCACCCCGCCAACGTAGCCGTTGCTGACTGCCCTTCACCACGAGCCAACGCCTCGACAATAACCCGATCCCGATTGTGACGTGATTTTCCCGCCATGATTCCGTCAAACTCCCTTCGTCTTGCTACTCGCCCGCTCCGCCATCAACCGCCTCACCGCTTCGGCCTTCTCAGCATCCGACAACGGCAGCGAAGCAATCATCGCCAATGCGGCAGAGAACGAATCCCCCTTGATCGGCAGCGAGTCTTGAACCGCCTCGCCGTGATCATTTTCCGGCGAACTGGTGCGTTCGTTGGTGCGTTGCGGATCAGCAATCGACGCAACTTCTGACAGGCTATCACTTGGAACCTGTTGCCCCCGGCCTCCGAAGCCGAAGGTTGTAGGTTCGATCCCTATCGAGGATACGTCGAAAGCCTTGTTCGCAAACGCTGCGAGCAAGGCTTTTTTGCTTGGTTTCACGGGATTTTCATCACTCGCCTTGTGTGTCACTCTTGCGTCGTCATTCCCCGATGCAACGTCAGCAAATGGCCCCGAAAGCCGGTAACAGGTGAGTTATTTGGCGAGCTTGTTGAAGGCCAATGTTTCTGACAATCCGTCCCCGTTGCTCGCATCGTCGTCCGATCGGTCAATGGCGAGTCGTTGAGGTTGAGAGCCGACGACACTGCGACATTGTCGCGCTACAAGTTGTTCCCGCCTTCGAGGTGGATCAACGCCGGTATAGTCAGAAATCGCACCGGCCCAGGTGCGGCCATTGGGTGAGTGGTGATGTAGGCCAACATGCCCAGGTGGCGGCACAACCGCCGTTTGCTGCCGCGCGTTTGAGTCTCCACGACTCGGTCTTGGCCCGTGGAGAACAACGGCACGTCTCGCGCTGCGGCTGGCGACTGTCGCCAGGATTGAAGGTCCATTTGATCATTGTCCGGTCGCGATAGACCCGCTCCGGTGAAGATTCACGGTACGACTCAATGGGGCGGGGACAATCAGAAACTTCCGAACATGCGTGGCTCGCTTTCGCAGAGAATCTTGCGGGCTTACGCTGATGCGAGAGAACAACATCCACGATTTGCATCCCATCGAAATCGAATGCCTCCATGAACGACCTTCTAAAGATGGCAACCGCCGAATTGGAGCGGTTTCTTTCCGAAAGCCTTCCGAAAATCTCGGCGGAATGGTGGACGAAGCACGTCATTGATCGGCTCTCGTTCCAGCAACAAAGGTTGGCGCAAGAGCGGCGGTTCACCGCATTGCGAGACCTGGATTTTGCGGCGCTGTTGCGGGTGCTCGACCAGAATTGGTTTGAGTTATCGAACGCTCGGTCTCTCTCGAAAGAGGGACGCAATTGGGTGAAGGAACTGCAAACGGTTCGCAACAAGTGGGCACATCTTTCATCCCATGACGTGTCGAGCAGCGAGGTTTACCGCGACGCCGACACGCTTGGGCGAATGCTCGCGATGATCGGAGCCTCGGCTGCTGCGTTGGAAACGATCGAAGCATTCAAGGCCAACGCGGTCGCGCTGCTTGCTTCGAAGTCACCGGCCAAGGCCGTCGCGCCGCCGCCGCTTCAAGTTCCCGGCTCCGGGCATCAGGCCATGGTCGAAGAAAGTCATGCCCTAGAGCCAGCGACGACGAGCCAAGCGAGTGCTCTGTTCGCCGTGGGCAATCTCGTGACGCTTCGGTCAAACCCTTCGGTTGTGATGCCCGTTGTTGAAGTTGTCGCCGCCACGGTGGGCGAACCGCGCTACCGAGTCTTTCAGAACAATGGCCTTGCGACCTACTACGAGAGCCAGCTTCAGGCAGTCGTGACCAATGAGGCTGAGCAAATTCAATTGACCGCCGAGGCCGTTCACGCTTACCTGACCAGTCTCCAGCTTTTGGCTCCTTCAACCGCGAATCTCTACTCGCTGCGTTCCGGGCGTGTGAAGTTCATCCCGTATCAATACCGACCGGTCCTCAAACTCATCCGAGCCGACCGCCCCAGGCTGCTCATCGCGGACGAAGTCGGCGTCGGCAAGACGATTGAAGCCGGTCTGATCATCAAAGAGTTGCAAGCCCGGATGGAGTTGTCGTCCGTGCTCATCATCTGCCCGAAGGCGCTCGTCGCGGAGCGTAAATGGTTTGTCGAGATGAAGCGCTTTGAAGAGCAATTCACGGCGCTGGATGGGCCGCTTCTGAGGCACTGCTTGCAGGAGACGCATTTGGACGGCGAATGGCCTGAGCAGTATTCAAAGGCGATCATCCCGTTTTCTCTGTTCGACAAGGACTTGGTCTTCGGCCCCGACAAGCCGAACAAGAAGCACTTGGGGCTGATCAAGCTCGACCCGCCACCCAAGTTTGATTTGGTCATCGTCGATGAAGCGCACCATATCCGGAATTCCGAGACCTATCTGCACCAGGGCGTTCGCTACTTCTGCGACAACGCGGACGCGGTTGTGTTTCTCAGTGCCACGCCAATTCAGTTGGGGCGGCCCGATCTATTTACTCTGCTCAACGTCTTGCGTCCTGATTTGATCATCGACCACGCCAGCTTCGAGCAAATGGCCGCGCCGAATGGCTTCATCAACGCCGCCGTTCGTCATTGCCGACAGGACAGGACGGCTGGGCCAGTGAAGCCCGCAGCAGTCTTGATGACGCCGCACAAACCGAGTGGGGACGGCTCTTCATTTGAGAAACGCCGGCCTTCCACCAGATTTACGACCAGCTTCAACAAGAATCCTTGAGCGACGCCGATCGAGTCACGCTGCCCCGGTCCATTGAAGAACCCTACACCTTCAGCAACCTCATCAATCGCACGCGCCGCCGGGATATCGGTGAGTTCACCGTCCGCAAGCCAGAGACACTGACAGCCGAGTTCACCGCAGGGCAGCGAGAAGTCCATGACACGTTGCTCGATATCGTCGCGCGGATTCTTGCCTTCTGTCATGGCGACCAGAACGTCAAGTTCATGATGACGACGATTCGGCGGCAGGCGGCGAGCTGCTTGTATGGTTTGGTTCCGCTGTTCTCCAACCGCGAGCCACCCGGCCCGTTTCCCGCTCGACCTGCCGCGTTTCTCGATCAAGTTCCTGTCCGCGACGAACGGGGCGGCGTTAGACCTTTGGTGAGAATCTCATCGACAACTTCTCCGGCTCATCCACGACCAGTCAGACCGCCGAGGAAACTGAACCGTCGCTCGCTCAGCATCGAGCTCGACCGCAGCATCATCGCACTGTCGTCGATTCGGTTCCGCGAAGGCCGCAGAACCAACATCATTTGCGAGACCATCGAACACTTCGACCGCAGCGATGCCCCATATTTGAAGAGCGGCCCGAAGCAGCCCGCGCTATTCGGTGATTGAAAGCAATCCCGGATTCGGTTCCTTGCATCTTTTCGATCCCCGCGATCAAGGACCACTTGAAGAAGCGGGGGCTTGACCAAGCCCTGATCCCGCGCGGCGATAGAGAACGTCTCACCGAAGGCAGATCTTCGCTCATGCCGTCAGTACACTGATACTGTTCCGTTCGATGACAAATCGTGTTTACAAGATGGGCGAAGAATCGGCATGGCCAATGATCTTCTCGGACGCATCGAAGAGTGGCGGCGGAAGCTGCTAGATCTCACGAACCGGAATCAGCTCATCAATTGCAAGATTGGGCCGCGTGCCGCAATCCGTCTGGAACATCCATTGCCCGGGCAGGTTTGGAGCGGCCTACTCGGCGGGACCGATCTATCGTTCGCATGGAAACGCGAACTGGTGCCCAATGCGAACGAGTCCGGTGATGACAACAACGAACCGCCTCAGTTGTCGCTGTTCGCATCGACGGGGGAAGGACTGCCACCCGTCGAGCCACGCATCACGCTGGAGCAGTGCCTGGAATCGCGAGCGTTGTCTGCCAATCACCTGTTGACCGACTTGCAGGATCGCGCGTTGGGAAACCGGCTGAACCGGATGTCGTTGAACGCCCGCACAGCCTTGTCCGAGCAGGGTGTCAACGTGTTGTTCGTCGCGTTCGGCTTCCTCAAATGGTTTGAGGCGGAGCACAGCGATGAGCCACGTCTCTCGCCGCTGCTGCTGGTTCCGGTCTGTCTGGAACGAATTGGAGCCACCGCTCCTTGGAAGCTGTCATTCTATGAGGATGAAATCACTCCCAACTTTTGTTTGCGGGAGTTGATGAAGCGCGACTTTCGGTTGGAGTTGCCTGAAGTCGATCCGCTGGCATTGCTGGACGACGAGCAAGCCCGCGAAAGCTACGAAACGGCGGTTCGAGACGCCGTGCGCAACGAATCGGGCTGGGAAGTCCTGAGTGACGCGGTGCTCGGCCAGTTCAGTTTTCAAAAGCTCGCGATGTATGACGACTACGGACGGCACGCGACCGAGATCGCCGAGCACGAGCACTGTCGCCGGATTGCGGGTGATGATTCGACTCCGCCATCATTCGCTGTGGCGATTCCCTCGCCCGCGAGATTCGACGCGGAGGTCCATCCCTCAAAGCTGCATACCATCCTGCCGTGCGATTCCAGCCAACTCGAAGCAATTCTCGCGATCAAGTCGGGAGCCAGTCTTGTTCTCGACGGTCCGCCGGGAACAGGCAAGAGTCAGACGATTGCCAACGTCATTGCCGAATGTCTGGCTGACGGGAAGACCGTCCTGTTTGTGAGCGAGAAAGCCGCAGCGTTGGAAGTCGTCAAACAACGGCTCGACGATCGGAACTTGGGCGACTTCGCGTTGAACTGTCACAGCCACAAGGCCAGCACCCCGCCGCTTGGCGTTCCTTTTGACAGAAAAGAATTCTGAGCGAGCGACTCGCCAGCAACACGCGATTGAATATCATGCATCCGCCAATTACGTCGTCGGGATGCAATACGGGTCGGCGAAGGAGAGTGTGCTTGTCACTGCACGATGCAATTCAACGGGAGGTGGATTCATGGCGAGCAAGCCGTTTTCCGTGCGAGGCGTTTCCCGCTATCGCTGAGGTCATCAACTGGTCGCGGCTTGATGACAACGGGACGTTGCGGTTTCTGAGACGGCCTCAATTGCGGGCATTGGAAACGTATTGGCATTTGCGGCTCGTGAAGGGGACGCCGCATGTTTTCGACCTTTATCGCAGCTTCCACCCCCGACCTCGCGAGCTGCGCGAGGCGCTGGGACTGATGAGCGATTCGATCCGCAATTGGGTCGAGGATCACGGCCTTGAAGCGCTTTGGGACCGAGTGAAAACCGAAGATGACTTCGTTCGTGCGAACAAGCTGGAAGCGCTCCGCGAGACGCTAACGCTCGACTACCCCAGCTACATCCTGGCTTTGGCGATGGGAGCCGGAAAGACGATTCTTATTGGTGCGATCATCGCCACCGAATTCGCGATGGCGCTCGAATACCCCGGCGGGCCGTTCGTGGAGAACGCGCTGGTCTTCGCGCCGGGGACGACCATCATTGAGTCGCTTCGTGAACTTGTCGAAATCCCGTATGAGCGCATTCTGCCGCCGAGGTTGCACAAGCAATTTGCCGCATCGGTCAAGCTGACGTTTACACGCGATGGCGAGAAGGACATTCCTGTCATCCGTGGTTCGTCATTCAATGTCGTGGTGACCAACACCGAGAAGATTCGGATTCAAAAACAACCACTCCGCAAGGCGGAGATTGGAGGACTCTTTGCCGGAAAAGAAGACGAGGAACGTGCAGAATTCGCCAATCTTCGACTGCAAACGATCGCCAGCTTACCACATCTCGCAGTGTTCTCGGATGAAGCTCATCACACCTACGGGCAGTCCCTCGATACCGAATTGAAGAAGGTCCGGCAGACTGTCGATTACCTCGCGACCAACACGAACGTCATTGCCGTCGTGAACACGACTGGCACGCCGTACTTTCAGAAGCAGCCGCTCAAGGATGTCGTGTTCTGGTACGGCTTGGGGCAAGGGATTCGAGACAGCTATCTGAAAGAGTTGTCAGGCGGCATCAAGTCGTACCGCTTCGATGACAACGCGGCGATCTTCGTCGATCACATCATCAAAGACTTCTTTCAGGACTACGCCGAGGTGCGGTTGCCCAATGGTTCACCGGCCAAGTTGGCGATTTATTTTCCGCAGACGGATGACCTCAAGGAACTGCGACCGGTCATCGACAAGGCGCTGGCCGATTGTGGTCAAAGTCCAGCGTTGTGTCTGGTCAACACGTCCGATCCAGAACTCACCAAGCCCGCCGACATCGCCGCGTTCCGTTCGCTCAACCGACCCGACGCGACACATCGCGTCATTCTGCTGGTCAACAAAGGGACGGAAGGCTGGAACTGTCCGAGCCTCTTCGCCTGCGCGTTGGCTCGCAAGCTGCGCACGTCGAACAATTTTGTATTGCAAGCGGCAACACGTTGCCTGCGACAAGTTCCGGGCAATACGCATCGGGCAAGGGTGTACCTCTCGACGGACAACTTCTCGATTCTCGACCGGCAATTACAGGAGACCTACGGCGAGTCGATTTCGCAGATCAACTATCAAATCGACATCGAAACACGCCGGACGCGAATCGTCCTCAAAAAGCTCGATATCCCTCCGCTTGTCGTCCGTCAAACGGTGCGGACGGTCGTGCGTAGTGAGTCGTCGTCACCGCAGCCGCTTTCGTTGAAACGCCCAACCGCCGCGATGACGCGCAAACTCCGCGAACAGACCTTCGCTCTGAGCGAGCAGCAATCGACAGTCAGCGTGCTCAAACAACTCGGAGACACGGTGGAGATTGCCGCGCCGCTCGAATTGGCCGATGGCTACTTCGCCGCCGTCGAACTGGCCGCGCGATACAGACTCGACCTGTGGACTGTGCGTGATGAGTTGGGACGGCTGTACGGCGACGATGACTTGCCGCTGCCCGACCTTGAAGACCTCGCGCGACAGATCGAAGAGCAGACGCGCAGCTATGTGATTCAGGAGAAGGAGATCGACGTCGCGCTGGCCCTCGTCAAACCGCAGGGCTTCCAACGCGAAACGGACGACGACGGAACCGAGTGCTACACCGCTGAGATCGTCTATCCGAAGGGTGACGAGCATCTCTTGATGACGTGGGAGCAGATGCAGTCCAAGAATCCGGCCGACTTCGGGTTTCATTACTCCCCCTACAATTTCGACTCGAACCCGGAGAAGAGTTTCTTCGAGACGCTGCTCGAACAACTGCAACTGCGACGTGAGGAGATCGAAGACATCTACTTCACCGGCGCGCTGACTGATCCGGGCAAGACCGATTTCTTCGTGGAATACAAAGACGACACCGGCCATTGGCGGCGGTACACACCCGACTTCGTGATTCGCAAGAAGCCAGGCAAGGGACACAAGCGCGGCACTGGTCGCGTGCTGATCGTCGAGGTCAAGGACGAGAAACGACGCAACGATCCGCTCGACGGCGAAGCGGGCCGCAAGGCCGCCGCCGTCAAGCGTTGGGAATCGCTGAACCCGGATCGCTTGCGGTACGAGATGGTGTTTGCGAAAGAGGCAAATGTGACGAACGACGAGACCAAGCAGGTTCGTCAGTGGGTCGAGGAGCCAGCCAAGTGAGCAAGAAGAAGTCCGCGCGAACCGATGCCGCAAAAACGCAGCAGACGCAAGTCAAAATCACCGCCGCGAAAGGGCGGCCGATGCTGACTTGGGTCGGCAAACGGCCCCTCTCTCACGTCACGGCCTTTCCCGCTCAGTGCGTCGAAGTTCACGACGCGCTCAGCATTGCTGGAATCTCCCGCGCGGAGGACGACAACGACGAGCCGAACCAGCCGCGTCAGTTCTTGCGGATGTTGGGCAAACAGTGGAACCGCGACTGTTGGGAGGACGCCCCGTACTACCAAGCTCATGTCCCGGAATACGGCGGCCAACTTTTTCACGGTGACAACAAGGAAGTGCTGGCACATCTCTTGGCCAATGGCTTTCGCGGGAAGGTGAACCTGATCTACATCGACCCGCCGTTCGATTCAGGAGCCGACTACGTCCGCAAGGTCAGCCTGCGCGGCCCGAAAGGGACCGCCAAGCTCGGCGGCGAAACCTACACGCTTGGCGAACAAATCCAATACACCGACATCTGGGCCAACGACAACTATCTTCAATTCATGTTCGAGCGGTTGATGCTGCTCAAGGAACTGCTGGCCGAAAATGGGGCGTTCTATCTGCACTGCGACTCAACCAAAGGACATCACTTGCGATGTCTGTTGGATGAGGTGATGGGAGCCGACACGTTCCGTAACGAAATCGTTTGGGTCTACGAGAACAAACTTGGCACGGGTGGCGAGACGCTCGACGGACGACATGACTGCCTTCTCGTTTACACAAAGGGGCGAGCCTGGACCCACCATGACATCATGGCAAAAGTCAAAGAAGTCAAAATGCAGCCCGTAACGCAAAAGGTCGACGGCGAGCGTGTCTGGTTGCGGGATGAAGAAGGCAAACGCCTCTATCAAGAGGGGAAGTCCAATCGTCCGGTTGGAGACGTTTGGACGATTCCGATTGTGAACCCAGTGGCATCGGAACGTTGTGGTTTCCCAACTCAGAAGCCGGAGGAGCTTCTTGAATTCGTCCTCCGCTCGTCGTCGAATCCAGGTGACTTGATTCTCGATTGTTTTCTCGGATCGGGCACGGCTGCGGTTGTGGCACAGAAGTTGGGGCGGCGGTGGATTGGATGCGACATCAACAAAGGCGCAATTCAAACAGCAGCTAAGCGTCTGCGCGGGATCGTCGCCGAGCAAATTGACGCGGCTCGCAAAGCCAACGGCAACGGAAGACAGAAGCAGTTGCTCGATGCGGACGACGAACACGTCGAGGAGCCGCTCAAGCCAGCGCAGTTCGGGTTCACCACTTGGCGAGTCAACGACTACGACTTGCAGATTCAACACAACGAAGCGGTCAACCTCGCCTGCGAACACATCGGCGTCGAGCGGACTCGCTCCGACTCCTTCTTCGACGGCACGCGCGGCCAATCACTGGTGAAGATCATCCCTTTCGGCCACCCCCTGACGCCGCTCGACTTGGAAGAAGTCAAACGTGAACTCGAATCCCGCCCCGAAGAAGACCGCCCGTTGACGCTTGCCTGCCTCGGATGCGAGTTGGCCGCCAAAGTCTGGATCGACGACTGGAACCGACTCCGTAAAGGCAAAAACGCCGTCAACAAGATCGGAGTGATCGAACTCCGCACGGACCCCAAGTACGGCCGTTTCCTATCCCACCAACCCGCGACCGCCCGTATCAAAGTCGCCCGCAAAGCCGACACCCTGCTCGTCGAGGTCCAAGACTTCATCTCGCCGACGATCCTCGAACGACTCAAAGTCCAAGCCCAATTGCTGTCACCCAAGATTGACGACTGGCGCGCGATGGTCGATTGCCTCTACATCGACACTGCCTACGACGGCCAAGTCTTCAAGGTCGCTCTCGCCGACATCCCCGAACGCAAATCCGATCTCATTTCCGGCAAATACACGATGCCTGCTCCGGCCGGTGAAACAACGATTGCTATCAAACTCGTCGATATGCTCGGTGAAGAAGTGCTGCTGACGTTTCCCGTTTGATGTGGTCGCTCCTCGAGTTGACGCGGCTGGGTGGCTCGGACCACGTTTGAAGTAGTGGCGGGTCCAACGTGACTAGCGGATCAAGTCGGGCCACCCCGCCGAAGTCAACAAGAAGAAGCGACACCTGCCGTTGCGACAACTTTTCGCTCGTGTGCCGAATCTACTCGTCCGACTCAAGCCGTGCTTGATGATGAGTGCGCTCGCGGTCAGCACGGACCTGGAATCGCCCGAGTTTCGATTCGATGTCGTCCTCTTTGACGAGGCTTCGCAGGTGCTCCCGTGGGATGCCATCGGTGCGGTCTATCGTGGACGCCAACTGGTGGTTGCCGGAGACCAGAAGCAGTTGCCGCCCTCCACGTTCTTCGACCGCATGGTCAACGACGACGATTCTGAAGACGACGACACCATCGGCGATTTTGAAAGTGTGCTCGATGTCTTGTGTTCGATTGGACTGCCAAGAAAGCGGCTACGGTGGCATTACCGCAGTCGGCGGGAACCGCTCATCGCGTTCTCGAACCGGCATTTCTACAACGACGATCTCGTGACGTTTCCCAGCCCTGATGATCTCGATGGTTCGACGGCGGTTCGGTTCGTGCATGTCCCCGATGGTCGCTGGCGGTCCAAGGCGGGATTCAATCCCATCGAAGCGAAACGGACTGCGGAACTCGTGCTCGAACACATTCAGCGGCACGGGTGCCGTTCGCTGGGAGTCATCACGTTCAACCAGAAACAACAGCTCGCCGTGCTGGACGAACTGATGGAACTGCGAAAGAACCGTCCCGATCTGGAGCCGTTCTTCCGCGAGGATCGTCCCGAGGCATTCTTCGTTAAGAATCTGGAAAACGTCCAGGGTGATGAACGCGATCGAATCATCCTCAGCGTGGCCTACGGACTGAATGAAGATACCGGCCTGAGCAGTATGATCTTTGGCCCGCTCAACCGAGCGGGTGGCGAACGCCGACTCAACGTGGCGGTCACTCGCTCCCGCGAGGCCATCACACTGGTGAGTTCGATTCGATCCGATTACATCGACCTCAACCGGACCAAAGCCCGAGGCGCACGGCTGCTGCGCGCCTATCTCGACTACGCGGAGCGCGGACCATCTGCCCTGGCCTCCGAGTCCGTTGAGACTGGCCGCGACTTCGAGTCCCCGTTTGAGGAGGCCGTTGCACAAGCGCTGATCAACCTTGGGCTCGACGTGCGAACTCAGATCGGCTGCGGCGGATTTCGGATCGACCTCGCGATTGTTCATCCAGAGCACCCCGGTCGTTACGTGCTAGGCATTGAGTGTGACGGCGCGACATACCACCGCACGGCGACGGCCCGCGACCGTGACCGCATTCGACAAGAAGTGCTGGAGGAGCTTGGTTGGAGGGGCAGGCTCATTCGCATCTGGTCCACAGACTGGATTCGCAATCCCGCCCATCAAATCGAACGAATTGCCAACGCCTTTCGCGAGGCATTGCTGCTGCCAGT
>JAYUFI010000719.1:0-11014 GCA_043738805.1 Planctomycetaceae bacterium
TCTGCCAGCGAGATCTTCAAAGCCTTGTGGCGAGCGGTTCGCAAGTTCGCCGACGGACACCGCCAGCAAGATGACATGACCGGCATCGTCGTCAAAGTGCTAAATGCTTAGGTCTATGAGCATCGACTCGGCGGCTTTAGGATCAGTTCATGAAAAATTCTCAGCCGGTCTGCTTATGGCCATTCATGACGCTTTTGGTGATGACGCTCAGCGGTTGCGGCAGCGGAAATGCGGTCGTGCCTGGCGTCGCGTTTGATGCTTACGGCGGGCAGGACTATCGCCAGATTCAGTTCAAAAACGACGTGAAAACAAATGCCGCCACCGATGGAGGCATTGCCGAGTTGACCTTCACTGACATCAACGGCGAGAAGTATTCGCTCGCGGACTTTCGTGACAAAAAGCATGTGGTTTTGGTTGTCACGCGCGGGTTTGCCGGTTCGGTTTGCTTGTACTGCGCAACGCAAACCTCACGGCTATTGACGAACTACCAGAAGTTCGTGGACCGCGATGCAGAAGTGGTCGTGGTCTTTCCGATCGAAACGCCCGACGACAGCAAGCGACATCGAGACTTCGCGGTCGGCGTGAAGAACAAGCTTGATACGCCGCCGGAAAAGATTCCGTTTCCGATTGTGCTCGATGTGGAATTGAAAGCCGTCGATCAGTTAGGCATTCGCAAAGACCTGTCGAAGCCGGCGACCTACATCATCGACAAGCAGGGGCAAGTCCGCTTCGCATACGTCGGCGAATCGCTGGCCGATCGTCCTTCGGTGAAGGCGCTGCTCGATCAGTTGGATGGTCTAAATAAACCGTAACACAGGCGGCTCGCCTGTGATGATCTGGTCGCAATGGAGAGAGAACACAGGCGAGCCGCCTGTGCGACGGTTGGACGCAACATGCCTCGCGACTTCTTGAGCATCGCTACCGCGCAGTCGATCCTGACCGCCGAATTGGCTGACAATTTGTCGCGGGAATCGGAACGGATGGGAGAGTCGATCGAAACGCTCGTCGCTCGGCGAGGGCTGATGTCTGCCGTGCAGATGGACATCGTTCAAACGCTGCTCCGTCCGAGTGAAGTTGTGCCGGGTTATGAGTTGCTCAGCGTCATCGGCCACGGCGGCATGGGAGTTGTTTATCGCGCGAAGCAGATCACACTCGATCGGATCGTCGCCATCAAAACGATCTTGGTCGGTCAGATGTCTGACCCGCAGATGACCGCGCGGTTTGAGCAAGAGGCACGCGCGGTCGCACGCTTGCAGCATCCCAATATCATCGCAGCGATTGATTTTGGTCAGCACGACGGGCGGTTGTTCTTCGTCATGGAATTGGTCGAAGGAGACGACCTCGAAACCTTCATCAAGCAAGAGCGAGTCGCAGGACGCTTGGCGTTCGTGACGGAATCGCTGGCGTGGGGACTCGCGCGACAGACGGCGTCGGGCCTGTCGCACGCGGCGGAGCAAGGGATTGTGCATCGCGACATCAAGCCGGCGAACTTGTTGTTGATCGAGCCACCGGCTGGCTTCCCGCTTCCACCGGGGATGCCGCTCGTGAAGATCGCTGATTTTGGACTCGCATTTCTGACATCGAACGAGGCCGAGCAAAAGACGCGACTTACGGCCGCGAACACGACGGTCGGCAGCCCGCATTACATGGCTCCCGAACAGCTTGGCGGACAGGCTGTCGATGCGCGGGCGGATATCTACGCGCTCGGTGCGACCGTGTTTCATTTGCTCGCGGGACAGCCGCCGTATTCAGGGTTGTCGCTGACGCAGATTCTCAGCCAGAAGCTGACCGCAGACGCTCCGCGTTTGATAGAGAAACGACGAGACATCACGGCACAAACAGATGCGCTCATCGCGGCAATGATGTCGCGGCAGCCGGAGCAGCGTGTGGCGTCTTACAAGCAATTGCTCGCACAGATTGATGAGGTCACTCGACAATTGAGTTCAGAGACGCTGACAGAGTTGCCTGCGATGTCGTCGATGTCGGCCACCGCAGCGTTCCCGTCGCCGAGCAACGAGCCATCAGCATTTGCCGTGACGACGAAGTTGCAGATCCCGACGACGGTGACGAATGCGGAATCACTGACAGAGGCGACTGCCGGGAGCGATCCTCTGACTACGACGAGTATTGTCTCCGCGCCGAACGATGCTCACAGGAATCAGCGACGAGTCGTGCTCTCGCTGGCAGTGGGTGCGTTGGCGTTCGGAGTTGGCGGTTGGGCCACGCGAACGTTTCTCGGATCGGGGTCTCGTCGTGATCAGGCGCGTCAACAGTTGGTTCCCAGTGGCTGGAGCGAGCCGTTGTTCGATGGTAAATCACTGAAGCAATGGCTGCCTCGTAGTGGTGCTTGGCAGTTGGCTCAGGACGAAGATGGTGCGTCGGTTTTGGCGGGAACGAACGGCGTCGTTTCTCGCAAGTTGACGCGGAACGACGAAGGCTCAGTGCGATCGCTGGAACATTTCGCGCTGACATTGGCCGTTCGACTGCATCAAGCGAACGCCGTCGAATTGCACTTCGGAATCTTGCGCGGTGCGGACGACAACGGAGTTCGTTTAGCGATCCGCTTGGAACGAGACAGCGCGCGGCTCGTTCGTCGTTCTGCCGATCGAGGTTCCATTCAACCGATCAGTGAATCAGTGCCGCTTCAAGAGGTTCGAGAACAGCCGCGCGTGTTGCGTCTGGTGCGCGATACGATGCATTGGTTCGCTTTCGTGGACACACAATTGTTGGGCGCATTGATACTCGCCGGTCAGCCAGAGTTGGCCGAATTCCGCATGCTTGCAGAAGCGGGGCCAGCGTGGATTTCGGATGTCGAAGTCGAAGAACTGCGAACGCCGTAGCTCGGTTTTCCAAACCGGGCGATCTGGAGCGAACCGTTGCGCCCGGTTTGGAAAACCGGGCTACGGAAATTGCGCCATCACGAATTCATGAGCTTCCAACTCTTCGTCGAGCGTCTCTTCATCGGGCACTCCGTCGCCGGTCCAAACGAGCGATGCGAATTGGGCGAGGTCATCGACCCAATCGAGACCGACTCGATCGCGTTCGACCCACGGCAGACGCACAACGATGTGCTTCGCCCCTTTCGGACGTCCAAGTTGCATCGAATAAAACCGATCGAGGTACGATGGCTCTTTGAGACAAGCGGCTCGAATCGCCTGCACGACAGACGGAGTCAGGTGCTTGGGATTGCCGGTTGGCTCCAGCACGATTCGCAGCGTTGAGTGCGGATTGTCGTCGAGCAGTTGCCGGATCAAGCCGCACGCCGCCTCACGATGTTTGCGGAAGTCAGCCGCTCGCAAGATCAACTCAAACGCACCGCAACGATCGGTTGCTGGCGGCAGCAACGGACGTGAGGCCGCATCGAAGTCGCACGTCATCTGAAATTCAAGATTTGAAATCTCCGATTTGAAATTTGAAATCTCCACCCTCTGCCCTTTGCTCTCCGCTTTCCACCCGCCCTCATCAACCGGCGACGGAATCGCGTCAAACTCCGTCTCGAAAATCTCCTCCGCTTCCTCCATCAATTGGTACATCGTTGAAAGGTCGATCGTCGGAGTCTTGATGACGTAGTACGGCGGCCTCGATTGGTAATCGAGCTTGTGCATCGTCGCTTCTTGCCGGAACGCGGTCCCCGGCAAGATCGCCAGGTTGAAGACTTGCATGCTGGAGTAGAGGCCGGTGTCGCTGAGGTACTTCATGCCGCGTCGAACTGATTCGGGCGTGTCACCGGGCAGGCCGATGATCAGATCGACTTTGACTTTGATGCCGACATCCATCATCGCTTTCACGCCCCGCTCGAATGCCTTCATGTTGTTCTTGCGGTCCATCAACTCCATCGTCAGCGGGTCGATCGACTGCAAGCCGATCTCGACCTCGGTGAAGTTCGCGTCGCGGAGCAGCTTGGCGATGTTGTCATTGATTCCCTCGGCACGCAGTTCGCCGAAGTATTGCCATTGATGATCGGGATTCTGTTCGGAAAGCAGTGTCACGAACTCCGCGAAGTTGCGCGCTTGATTGAGCGTCGGATCGAGCAACACGACTTCCTTCACGCCGCGTTCTCTCGCGTATTGCAAGTTCGCGATGATCTTTTCTTTCGAGACGAAATAGAGATCGTCGTAGCTCTTCGGGTAATAACAGAACTTACACTTGAAGATGCAACCGCGAATCGTTTCCAGCAACAGCAACTCTTCATCCGCCGCATCAATGATCCCGGCAAGGTAGGGCGAACTGATCACGTCCAGCGACGGCAAAGGCTGACGAAACGTCGGCAGCGCGCCGATCGGCGCGCCGATGTCCGCGTTGTGAATGAACGGTGCGAGCACCTTCAGCGTCCCGTCATCCAACGATCGTCCGCTTGGTTTCGCTTGTTCGCGTTCGATGCCCGCATACGGCGAGACATACAAACCAGCGATCGGATTGGGAGGGAGTCGGTGCTCACGCAAGACGCCGAGCAATTCGGAAAAGGTTTGCTCCCCTTCTCCGATCGCCGCGAAGTCGATCGCTCGCGATTGCAACACCCAAGCGTTGTCCGCCGTGATCTCCGGCCCGCCGACGATGATCTGAATTTCCGGTCGCCGTTCCTTCAACCGCGAGGCGATCCACAAGGTGCGGTCGATGTTCCACAAATAGCAGGTGAAGCCGACCATCCACGGATCGCGTGCCAAAATCTCTTCGACCAATCCGCAATCACTCAGCGTGTTGGCGAATCGCGGCGGAAAGATCTCGATGTCATAGAACTCTTCGAGCCCGCAATGCCGCGCATACATCTTCAAATACCCGGCGGCGAGCGGCACATTCCCCTTCGCCGGCTCAAGCCCCGGCTGCGGGATTGGAAGTTGGACCAACTGAATTGAACGTCGCTGAATCATGCGGCTCACTCTATCGGTGGTTGCGGAGAGCGGCAACGACGCCCAAAGTACGGAAGCCTTGGACAAAAGACTGGCGAGCCACCTGCGCTACGTTTTTCCACGTGCGGATGACTACATTTCCGGTTCCACGATTCCTAATTCTCTCGCGGTCCTGAAAGACTTCTCCATAATGCGCCTTAGTTTTTTGAACGGCCTTGTTGCCGCTGTTGTTGCCGTGTCATCGCTGATGACTGATCACGCAAGGCTGCGTGCGGATGAGCCGGTGAAGCCGATTCGGGCGTTGTTGGTGACTGGTGGCTGCTGTCACGACTACGCCAAGCAGAAGCTGATCCTCAGCGAAGGGGTTTCCGATCGGGCGAATGTCGAATGGCACATCGTGCAACAGGGCGGGAGCGCGACGAACTCGAAGATCCCGCTCTATGAAAATCCTGATTGGGCGAAGGGCTTTGACGTCATCGTTCACAACGAGTGCTTCGCAGAAATCAAAGAGCCGGAGTGGACTCAGCGAGTGCTCAAGCCGCACAAGGAGGGTCTGCCGGCGCTGGTCATTCATTGTTCGATGCACTGCTACCGCGACGGGACGGACGAGTGGTTCAAGTTTCTCGGCGTGACGTCGCACGGGCACGGCAGTCATTACGCGTTCGACGTCGTGCCGGTCGAGGCGAACAAGTCGCATCCGATCTTGAAGAACTTTGGTGACAAATGGCGCACGCCGAACGGCGAGCTGTATCTGATCACCAAGTTGTGGGACACGGCGACTCCGCTGGCTCAGGCGATGAGCACGCAGACCAAAAAGATGGAGACCTGCGTTTGGACCAACGAGTACGGCGACAAGAAAACCCGCGTCTTCGGCACGACGATCGGCCACTACAACGAAGAGTACGAAGATCCGGTCTTCCTCGATTACGTCACGCGGGGGTTGCTCTGGTCGGTCGGCAAGCTGGATGACCCTCGGTATGCGAAGCCGTTGAAGCGGGTCGCGAAGAAGGTGCTCGTGCCGGTCAATCTGGCGAAGGGCAAACCGGCGACGGCGTCTGCATCGCAGGACGGTCATCCGCCGGAACACGCGGTGGACGGCAAGAGCGATTCGCGCTGGTGCTCGCCGAACGCCGCACCGGGACAGTGGTGGCAAGTCGATCTCGAACAGCCGCAAGACCTCACCGGCTGCGAGATCACTTGGGAAATGGACAGCACGCATTACCGCTACAAGGTCGAAGGCTCGACCGACGCGAAGTCTTGGAAAATGCTCTCCGATCAGACGCAGGGAGAACTCGCCGATCAGACGCAGACGCTGAAGTTCGACGCGCCGGGAACGCGTTATCTGCGAGTCAGCATCACCGGACTCGAAGCGGGGAAGTGGGGGAGCTTTTTCGAGTTTGAAGCGCACGGCAAACAGATGATTGAGAAGACAATTTCCCCGTCGACCGGTTTGCTGAAAGCGTCGAGCGATCCGCTGCTGAGCGGCGTGAAAGTCCCCGCCGGTTGGAAGGCGACGCTGTTCGCCGCGCCGCCGAATGTGACGTATCCGACGTGCCTCGCCGCCGCGCCGACGGGGGAGATCTTTGTCGGTATTGATGAAAACGGCTCGCTCGATTCGAAGCCGGATCGCGGTCGCATCGTCCGTTGCATCGACACGGACAACGACGGCAAAGCGGATCAATTCACGACGTTTGCGAAGGTCGACAGCCCGCGCGGATTGTTTGTTGATCTCAAACCCCACCGAGCTCGCCTCGGTGGAAACGGGCCTTTGCACAACGGCGATCATGCGACGGCGAAAGAGACTGCGAACAACAAGGACGGCGTAGTGCAGAAGCCCGATAACCACCGAGGCAAGCTCGGTGGGGTTATGGTTCCGGTAAGCGTCTATTGTCTCGCGCCGCCAAACCTGTCTGTGTTTCACGACGACAACGGCGACGGTGTATCCGATCGCAGCGAAGTGCTCGTCGAAGGGATTGGTTTCGATCTCAAGTTCCGTGGAGCGGATCACACGACGAACGGCATCCAGATGGGGATCGACGGCTGGATTTACATCGCGGTCGGCGATTACGGATTCATCAAAGCGGTCGGCACCGACAAGAAAGAAGTGCAACTGCGCGGCGGCGGAATCGCTCGTGTGCGGCCCGACGGGACCGAGTTGGAAATCGTGTCGCGCGGGCAACGCAACATCTACGACGTGGCGGTCAGCCCGTACCTCGATCTCTTCACGCGAGATAACACGAACGACGGCGGCGGTTGGAACGTGCGGCTCAGTCACGTCATCCCCGGAGCTCAGATGGGCTATCCGTCGCTGTTCGTGAACTTCCCGGATGAGATCGTGCAGCCGTTAGCCGATTACGGCGGGGGTTCGCCGTGCGGTTCGCTGTTCGTGGACGAAGGGTTGCACAACGAGCCGTTCGGCCATTCGCTCTACACTTGCGACTGGGGCCGCAGCGTTGTCTATCGGCACCCGCTGACCCAGAAGGGAGCGGGCTTCGAGGCGGATCAGCAACCTTTTGTGGAAGTCCCGCGACCGACCGACATGGACATCGACGGCAGCGGCCGCTTCTACATCTCGACGTGGAAAGAGGGAGGCTTCAATTTCTCGCGGCCCGACGTCGGCTACGTCGTGCAAGTGACCGATCCGTCGATTGAAACAACACCGTTCCCCGATCTCACCGCCGCGAACGATGACCAATTGATCGAACACGTCGCCTCGCGCAGCCACGTCCTGCGTCTGCACGCTCAACGAGAATTGCTGCGCCGCTTCCCCGTGGGGCACGTTTCCAACGTGCCCGAAAAACTGAAGCACGTTGAAAACGTGCTCCACAAACTCGAACAACTTGCCGCCTCCGACAAACCGCAAGCCGCGCGAGTCGCTGCGCTCTTCACGCTCAAACAACTCCTCGGCGACAAAGCGGTCGAACCGCTGATCCGGCTGAGCAAGCTGCCGGAGTTGCGCGAGTTCGCGTTGAAGGCGCTCGCCGATCAAGTCACTCAAAACAAGAACGTTCCCGTTGAGCCGTTCGTCGTCGCGCTCGATGATTCGATGACGCGAGTCCGATTGCAAGCGGTCATCGGCTTGGGGCGTATCGGCAAGGTCGACGTCGCCGACAAGCTGGTCGCGCGATTGCTCGACACTGATCCGCTCGTGGTTCACGCGACAGTGAAGGCGCTCGTTGATATGCGCGCGTCCGCCGCCGTCCTCGCGGCGATTGATCCGACGAAGCCGGAACTGGCCGCGCGCGGCGGGCTCGTGTTGCAGTCGATGCACGAGAAAGCGGTCGTGGACGGCGTCCTGATGAAACTCGAACACGCGAAGACCGACGAGCAACGCCGACCGTTCCTCACAACACTCGCGCGGCTGCATGCGCGCGAAGCGGATTGGGATGGCAGGTGGTGGACGACTCGGCCCGACACCAGCGGCCCGTACTTCAAGCCGGAAACGTGGGCGGAGAGCGATCGCATCGCCGCAGTGTTGCGAACGGAGTTGCTCAAGGCCAACAAGACCGAACAACGTTGGTTGTTGACCGAGCTGCGGCGTCACAAGGTGACTCTGCCCGAAACGGCGGAGCTCATCCTGCATCTCGCGGCGGACGATGCCGCGCTCCGCCCGGCCGCGCTCGACGTGATTGCCTCGCGCCCTGCGGATGCGGCCACGTTGCCGCTGCTGCGATCGGTTGTCGAAGCGTCGAAAGATCCGTTGCCGCTGCGAGCGAAAGCCGTCCGTTTGCTGCAACGAGTCGGCAGTCCCGAAGCAAACGATGTCGCGTTCCGCGTTCACGCCGAATGGGCCGACGACAATTCCTCAAACGATGTCATTGCGGTGCGCGACGAATTCCTAAAAGACAACCGACATGCCGAGCGTGTCGCCGTGCTGATCAAACTGGCCGTCGATCCGGCTCCTGCCGCAAGCGGAACAGTGCCGACGTCATCAGCCGGCAAGCGACGTGATGCGGTCGAGGTGGTTTCGGAACTCGCCTTCGCGGCGCTGTTGCACCTGAGCCAGAACAACGGCATATCGAAAGAGGCTCGCGAACTCGCCGCGAAAACGGTCGAGGCCGCATGGCAGAAAGAAGCGACAACAATCCGTTTGCTGCGAGCGGTCGGGCTCGCACGCTTCGACACGTATGAGTTGCAAGTCCGCGCACATCTCACCGACAAGCGCGATGCCGTCAAACAGGCGGCGACCTTTGCCGCCGATCAGCTCGGTCTCGACAAGAACCCGGACCCGAATCGAGTCGTCATCGGCAAGCTCCCCTTCGAGCAAGTCGTCGCCGACGCCGTGAAGGCGAAAGGGGACGCGAACCTCGGCCGCAAGCTGTTCCTCAAGCAAGGCTGCGTCGCCTGTCACACCGTCAGCAAAGAGGAGACGCTCAAAGGCCCGCTGCTGCAAGACATCACCAAGCGCTACAAACGCGAAGAGTTGGTCGAGTCGATTCTCAAACCGAGTGCCAAGATTGCTCAAGGCTTCGAGTCACAATACTTCGTGCTCGACAGCGGCAAGGTTCTCGAAGGTTTCGTCGTCCGCGAATCGGGAGACGACATCGAACTCCGCAACGCGGCGGGGATCGTCAGCGTGATCACCACGAAAGAGATCGACGAACGGGGCAAACGTAACATCTCGATGATGCCGGTCGAGTTGGTCAGCAAGTTGACACCGACAGAACTTGCGGCGCTGTTAGCGTATTTGGAATCGCTGGCGAAGTAGAGAGCCGTGTCGCAACAAATGAGAATACAGGCCCAGTATTACGGGTGATGGGTTTTAGCTATTGAACTCCCGACTTTCATCCGCAGTCCGGCTTTGCCATCCGCAGGAAATCAAAAATTCAGGAACTGCCTGCGGATAGCAAAGCTGGACTGCGGATGAAAAGGGCAAGGCAGATTCCATCAAGCGCTTGGCTCGTACTTACTCAGAAAATGTTCCCTGAATGTCAGCTTCAACCAACAATTCAGCGGCAAACAACTCACCGACTGTCGCGGTTTGGACGCCGTCGGGGCGCGGGGCGGTGGCGACGGTTCGAGTTGTGGGGCGAATCGGTGATTGCTGCAACGATCTGTTTCATGCGGCGAATCGACGAGCGTTAAGCGATCTACCGTTGGATCGGCTGTGCTTTGGGCAATGGGGCGGCGAACCCGTCGAAGAAGATGTTGTGCTCTGCCGAGACAGTGACGAGTCGTTTGAAGTGCATTGTCACGGCGGGCACGCTGCGGTGCTGCGCATCGCCAGTGATCTGACGCGAGCTGGTTGCGTGCGCGTCGATTGGCCGACGCAGTATCAGTTGGCGAACGGGGTGGCAAGCACGTTCGTTGGCTTAGAACGAGAATTCGCTGAAGCGTTATCTCAGGCGACGACAATTCGCACGGCGGCGTGGATCGTCGGACAAACGGGACGTCTGCCAGAGGCGATCGCCAAGTTGCGCGACTACATGGCGTTCGGTAAACGGGACCAGTTTGTCGCGATGTTGGACGGCATTCTGAGATGGTCACGTTTCGGTTCGCATCTCACGCAGCCTTGGTCGGTCGTGTTGGCTGGGCGGCCGAATGTGGGAAAGTCGAGCTTGATCAATGCACTGGTCGGTTACGAACGTTCGATCGTATTCGATCAGCCGGGGACAACTCGCGATGTGGTGACGGCGGAGACCGTCTTCGATGGCTGGCCAATTCGTCTGAGCGACACGGCGGGACAGCGCGGTTCGGCAGACGAACTTGAGTCGTCAGGAATCTCGCGTGCTCGCGAGGCGTTATCAGTTGCGAACTGTCCCGTGCTGGTGATCGACGTGAGTCAGCCGCCGCATCCGGACGATTTCCAATTGTTGCGTGATTGGCCAGAGGCGTTGATTGTCGCTCACAAAGTGGACCTCGCCGATCAGTGGTTGGATCAACTGCCGCCGCATTCGATTCGTGTATCATCTTTGCAACGAATGGGGCTGACCGAACTGTCGAACGAGATTGTGCGGCGGCTGATTCCCGAACTTCCGCCGAGTGACGCGGTCATCCCACTGACGGAACGACAAATCCAAGTGTTGATGGCATTGCGTGAGACGGGACTGTGAGCGGACGACAATGTGGCAAGCGAACAAATTGAGTTGGTTGGCCGAAGACACAAGTACGTAGCCGTCACGCTCCGCGTGACGAGCCGAGTGCTCATCGACGCTCCATGAAGCGAC
>JAYUFI010000720.1:0-11012 GCA_043738805.1 Planctomycetaceae bacterium
CGGGATCACTCAGTACTTGACCTATGACATCAACCCTCAATGGGCCGTGGGATGCCGATTTGAGTGGTTCCGCGACGACGATGGCGTGCGAGTGATCCCGCTGGAAACGAACGTCAGTGCCGGTGCTGGCAGCTATTACGAATTGACCGCTGGAATGAATTGGAAACCGCGAGAAGATCTGGTCGTTCGCCCTGAAGCTCGTTGGGACTGGGCCACGGGAGACATCAAACCCTTCGACGATCTCTCGGACACGAACCAGTTCCTCTTCGCCGTCGATGTGGTCTGGTTGTTCTGACACGAAGAGCTGCAAACGAAAATTCGTATTCTCGATCCGGTTCCGCACCGTGCGAATGGACCCGATCAATTGCGCGACGAGCTGCGTGACCGTGGACGATTAACTTCGCGAGAGTGCCTGCCGTATTCGTCATGACTGTCTTCCAATTCGTTGGTCAAAAAGTCGACAGAGCGATGTGGAAAATGGTCGAACTCACTTCGCTCGGATGCGGCGGCAAAGGACGCGCATGATGCCGCGGGTGATTTCGATGTGGTTGGTCATCAGTTCGTAGATGGCGGATTGCGAAATCTTGAAGAGGAGGGTCGGCTCGATGGCGGTCACGGAGGCGGAACGAGGCTCCGGATCGAGCAGGGCCAATTCGCCGAAGACTTGGCGTTCGCCGAGCACCGTGAGTTCGCGATCGTCGAGATGCACACGGACCTTGCCGCTGACGATGACGTACATGCTGGTTCCCAAATCGCCCTTCTCGAAGATGCGCTGTCCGGCCGCGAACTCCTGCTCTTCCAAGATGGAGACAACTTGAGCCAGCACATGATCCGGGGCTTCGACGAAGATCGGAACGGTCTTCAGGATCAGCAGCTTTTCGATGTCAAGTAGCATGGGAGTAGTTCCGCGATCGCGAGGTTCGAGGCTTTGAATTGTGGTTTGCAGGCTCTGGTCGGCGGCAGACAGTCGCGCGATCTGCTGCCGATAGGACGCACCATCCAGTTTGGATAGTGCCCAGACGCCGGTCTGTCGCAGCAACACATCGCGAGTGCTTTCGATGGCGTACATAACGGCGTTCGCGCATTCGCTCAACCGCAATTCAGCAATCGCGTAGAGAGCACACGTTCGCAGCCAGTCGGTCGTATGCTGCTCGCCGACCGTCAGGATGCTGTTGAGTAAGTCTGCGAGGCTAGGTTCTCGATGGCCGCTGCGATTGGCCTCACCAGCCAAAAGCGCAAGTGAGAGTAAGTGCTCTTCGAAACTTGGAGTCGCAGGCTTTCTGGAGCTTCCGCCCTCACTTGCGATTCGGGCGAGTGTCAACTGCGGTTCAATGACGGCGTTCAATCGTTGTCGCCGCTCGGTGAGCGAGAGATTGTCCACCAGCGGCAACACGAATGGCTTCAGGTCTTGCGCAATGATCGAGTCGACCAACTCGATGGCGTACGCTCGCCGCTCGGGCGATGGATGTTCGAGGTTGTTTTGAGAATCGAACATCGCCTGCGCGTCGTACATAAACGAGAGGAGCAGATAGACTCGTTGTCGGCATTGAAGCTGGATGTCTTCCAGAGCGGATCGCAAGAGCTTCACCGCGTCGGTCTCCGGCAGAGCGGCTTGCACACCCAGCAGCCAAGCCGTGAAGCAGCTCTCGGAGCGAATCTTTTCGCAGATCAGTGAAGCATCTTGTGGCGGAACGCGATAACGGCAAGCGTTCAGCGCCTGCAACACACGCGGATACACGGCCGGATGTGTGACATCCAGATGCTCTTTCAGAAACGCGAGAACTTTCTCGCCGCGAATTTGCTGGAAGACTCGAACCACTCGGACTTGAAACTCCGGCTGTAATTCATGTTCGTCGAAGGCTTTTTCGAGGCCCTGCAAGACTGCCGGACCAGCTTTCACGAGCGCGGACAGCGCGGCGCTTTGCAGATTCGGAATGCCGAGAGCCGTGATCATCTCCGGCCACAAGCGGGGATTTTGCAGTTTGCCCGCAGCGATCAGCGCTTCATTGCGGACGGCGATACTTGTGTCGCGTAGCAGCGGCAGCAACGGTCGATAAAAGTTTTGAATCTCGATGTCACCCAGAATGCGTGCGGCGAGTCGGCGCGATTCCGGTTCGGAGGAATCGCGCAGCTTGGCGAATTCGTCCATCGCGGCGGCGACCCCTTCCATGCCGACGTGTCGCATCAGCCCGACAATCGTCGCGACACGCAACTCTGGATCGTCGTCTTTCAGGAACGGCAACAGTTCGTCAAAGGCATCGGCCTCCTCCAAACGCGCGATCGTCCGAATCGCTTCGCCTCGGACGTGCGGGGATTCGTCTGTTGTCATTCGTTGACGCACCGCCGGGATCGCATCGCGAACGGAGAGCCTCGCGATCACTCGTAAGATTTCGCGACGGACTTCCGGTTCGGAGTGCTCCAGCAAGTTCGGCAACTCACTACGCAGGGAGTCGGGGTCGGATTCCTCCAGCAAAGCCAACGCATACAGCACCTCGGTCGCGTTGAGACTACGCAGCCGACCTCGGAGCAATTCCAAACTTGTGCTGTCGTTGAGCGACAGTGACGAGGCGTCAAAGCGATGTCCGGCCAACGCGGCGGCGACCATCGACGGATAACGTCGAGTCACTGAAAACCCACTGGCTACCCAGATCAAGTTGACCACCGGCAATAGAAACATGATTCCGAGCGCATCAAACCCAATCACCTTCTTCAAGAACAGCAGCAAAAAGCCGGACACGCCTATCGCGATCGGCAAGACAATCCCATCGTTGGTAACCTGAGTCCACGAGCGTTGCGCCAGCGGCAACGGCTGATAGAGGATAAGTCCCGCCGTCGCATCGAGATCGCATCGGAAGAGGCCGTCCAAGAATCGCGTGGCCACTAATGTCCAAAACGTGAACGAAGCAGCCAGTCCGAGCGTGCTTCCCAGAGCACAGAAGACGATCGCTCCCGCGAGGACCGACAGAGGCAAGGCCAGCAATCCGACATTCACTCCGAACCGCCCGAGTAATCGGCTCGACAAGAAACTGCGACTCAGCAAGATCGCGATGGCCGTCCACGCCCACAGCTTCGCGAGGAACCCAGCCAATTGATCAGCGCTCGTGTAGCGCTCCTCGGCCATTCCATTCAGTGAGTTTTCCAGAAAGAACAAACCGACCATCGACAGGGCGTTGTTCAACAGCATGAAGGCGATATAGGGATTCTTCAGCGGGCTTTCGGCGAGAGTCTTGCCCGTGGAATTCTCCGAGCTTTCTTGCGCGGCCGTCCTCGAGCCTGACGAATTCGATGGATCGTGGAGAAGTGCCCTGGCAACGACTAATGCTCCACCGAGGCCAATGGCGGAAATGACAAACAAATTGGCGGTTCCCACTTGCCCGACGATGGCCGGCGTCGCAAAGCCGCCAATCACCATCGCGATCCACTCCCCCGCACCAATCAAGGGAAACAGCCGCTTCGCCTGCCGCACATCGAGCAGTTGCCCAGCCAAAGTCCAAAAGCAAACACTCGTCAGAAAGAACACGACTTCGAAGCAAAGCGGCGAGACGAAGGTCACCCAATCGGCATTCGTCAGCAACAAGAAGATCCGCAGCACAACGGCCAACAGAACTTGAACGCCAAAGCTCAACGTGACCAAACGCGAGAAGCTCAACCGTCGCTCTGTAGCCAGATACACCGCCGCCAAAGCGGGAACCAAAAAACTCGTCGCGATGTACAAGTACGGCTGCTGGTCCGCACCAAATCGTTCCAAGAACAACGCGTTTCCCGCCGTTGCCGAAAAATTGCGTCCGACTCCCACGAGAAAATTCGCCAGCAACAACAGCCACACCAACCGACCTTCGCCCTCTTTGACTCCGAGTGCCGAACCAGTTTTGTGAATGACTCGCTGCATCTCAGAATAGTTCCAGTCTGATCGAATGAGGGCCTATTGTGCCGCCACACTGCGGCACGACGCACCGCGTCGAGGCATAGTCCTGAGTCGATGGTTACGTTGTCTCAATCGCCACGATGTCAGGAACCGCGGTGTCTCGCGGCCGAGTCCGTTTGCCCCAAAAGTAGAGTCCCACTCCGATGACCAAATTGAATGCCAGCGAACCGAAGACCATCGCGTAAAATTTTGCCGGGCTTTCGACGTTCTCACCGGGAATGAGCGCCAGCACGAGTGACGTCGCCGTCACCACGAAGCCGATGGCGGCGATGACGTAGCGACCGCATTTTTTTGTGGGTGTCTGCTGGGCGTCGTTCAAGGCACCCGTAGCTTGTAGCTTGATCAAAGCCGCGAACAAGTAGAGATACGGAATGAAATAGATCGCGATTTCGAGGCTGATGAGAGCATGATAGACCTGCTCGGTAGAACCACCCAAGCTGGAGAGGACGATCAGCATCATTGTCGCAACCGCGAGTGTGATCAGTGCGATATACGGCGAGCCAAAACGGGGATGCAACTGGCCGAAGCTCGCGGGGAGATAACGATCCAAACCGATGACAAACGGCAGGCGAGCGGCCGTAGCCAGCCAAACGCTAACGGTTCCCAAGTGCCCGAAGAAAAGCAGAATCGAGACGCCTGACGTCGTCCATTGTCCGAACGAATCGCCTCCCAAACGGTGAGCACTGATCGAAACGGCGGTTGCGAATCCTTTGAGGCCAGACAGTTCGCTCGCAGGAACAGCCGTCAGCAAAGAGAGCGAGGTAGTGAAGTAAATCAGCGTGATCAACAAGCCCGCATTCACGAGCGCTCGCGGAATCGTGCGATGTGCTTCGTGGACTTCGTCACCGAGTTGCGACGAACTTTCGGCTCCCGAAAACATGTAAATGATCGATGAAAAGAACAGCAGATCTTTCAAACCGCCGAAGCTGGGAACCCAAGAGACTGTCGAAAAATCTGTCGCCGATCCGAACCGCATCCAACTGACGGTCGCCAAGCCGATGACCATCGCCACGATCACAAACTTCGTGAGTGCCGAAATGTTGTGATACCGAGTAGCAACTCGCATCCCGGCAAGATTCAACAGCAAGAGCACTGCGACGGAGACGATCGAAATGCTGTTGAGGAAGGTCTGACTCTCGGCGAGATGTTGATAACCGGGCACGATGAACGCCGCTTGGCTCGATGTGAAGAGCAACACGGATGGAAAGAAGACGAGCACCGACGACCAATAAGTCCACGCCGTGATGAAGCCGTGCAGGTCGCCGAATGCCGTCTTGCTCCAAACATAAATGCCGCCAGTGCTCGGCAGATGCCGGGAGAGAATGACCGATGCCATCGACACGGGTGCAAAAAACAAAATCGCTGCCAGCGGCCACATCATGATCACGCTCGGCCCGGTCGCAGCCGCCATCGGCACCAATCGGATGGCGATCACGGCCAAGATGGTGAAGCCGACGACGTCACGATGAAACAGTGCTGGCCTAGCGGCGGTCGTCATGATGTTGTCTCGCATTCGCCAGTAGGATCACTGATTCGGAAAGTAGTCCTGGCAGTCCCCCTCGCGATACACGTCGGCCGTCGCACAGTGGATACTGCCGCCGAAGGCGTAGGCATTGCGGAAGGGGATCGTGATGACCTCGAAGCCGAGCCTGTCCAATTGGTCGTTTTGATGAACCTCGGTCTCTTCGCAGATGACCGTTTTGGGATCGAGCGTGAGGAAATTCATCGAGAGCCAAATGCTGTACGAGCAGAGCGGCACCTGCTTGGAGTGCGCCGGCTTGGCGGCCATCACGACTTCCCAGCCGTTACGCTCGAAGAGCGTTTCCTTGCCCGGCTCCATGACCATCGGCCGGTTTGGATTGCACATCGCCAAGCCCGGCCGTAGCGGAACCAGCGAGCAGTCGATGTGGATCGGATCTGGGTCGTTCAAAAAATAGACCTTGTGAATCCGATGATTCGGATAGTGCCGCCGCAGCCAGTCGATCCCCTTGAGGTTGGTCGTAAAGCCGTGTTGCACGAAGATGTCTTTGCCGCAGCGCGTGGCGTCGGCGGCATCAAACATGACCTCTTCTTCCGTGGTGACGTAGTGCTGATGGTTGGCTCGCGCGATGATGTGCTCGTGATTGACGTGCCGGTCGTTGGCAAAGAAATCGACGTCATACGACCGATCCGAGCAGCGCGGCTTCGGCGCAGAGGCATGAACGAAGTTCGGGTCTTGCTCGAAGTACGTCTCGAGCAGCGGGCGATAAGCCAAGTACTCGAAGTAGCGTGATCGATACGACATCGCTGCTTCGAGAATCTCATTGCCGACCGTCAGCAGTACATCTCGCGCCGGCATTGAGCCGATCATCGACCCAATCTGGAAATCCGGCGTGACAACCGGCTGGCTGAAGTCAATCGCTGTCGGTCGATCGACACGGATGCCGCGTTTCCGCAGGACATCGGCCAGGTTGTCCAACTCTTCGTTCCCCTTGTCGAGGATGTGTTGCGGCATCGGCCCAGTCAGCTCGCGGCCTTGTTCATCGTAGTTGTGATACTTGAAGGCGTGCTCGGAAGGAGCAAAGCAACCATTTGTGGCCACTCCGACAATGATGTGACGCAGTGGATCCCATTCATTCCACGAGTTGACGACGACGCGATCAGTAGATGTTGCTGACAAGGAAGTGCCCTTTCTGAAAGCGTGATGCCGCGGCCTAAAGTTCAGTGAACTCGATCGCAGTGGCATTGAAGAAGCGTTTGGTGAATTCGATCGCCGTGGCCGGTTCAAATTGCTTGCAGGTGTAGATATCAACGGAGAAGAACAAGCGCGGAACGTCCCAAGCGTAGAAATGCGCTCCCGACGTTTCCCAATGAATCCATCCGGCCCATCCGTACTTCTCGCACAGATGCGTGACGGGTGAAAGCAGCGTTTTCATGCCAATCACTTCCGACAGCGACGACAGGTACTCGCGAATTTCGGCGTCGGAGATTGGTCGAACGGGAACCCCTTCAATGACCAGGCGCTGGCGATAAATGTCATGCGCAAGATTCTGCATGTGTGGTGCTCACAATGGCTAAAGTGTGCTTGGGGCCTGGAAGGCGGCAGCGTGATCTCGCGTGTTCACCTTTCCCTCTCATGTCCGAACACCGCAGAATCGCGACACGCAAATCGACAAAATTCAAAACTCGTCAGAATTCTCACGATGATTTGCAGGCAAGGACGTTATGTGGTGACAATCTCGTTTTCAACCCGCAAACAAATCGGTATTGTCTTCGGTCGCTCCGTGCCGTCCTGATGACTCTGGCCGAACTCTGGGTAGCTCACGCAATTCCGATCTCAATATGTCTAGCGCAAACCATTGATGGTGAATGAGATCGATGCCGCCAAATTCCGAGATTCTGGACGAACCGGTCACGCTCTGGATGCGACAGCTCGAAGAGGGGCAGTCGGAAGCGGCTCAGGCGTTGTGGAATCATTTCTGCCAGAAGCTGATGACGTTGGCTGACAAGCGATTGTCTCCGAAGCTGCGGCAGACCTACGACCAGGAAGATGCGGCGGTCAGTGCGTTTCACAGTTTGTGCCGAGTCATTTCCGACCACCGGCAAACGGACCTGGGTGATCGCGTCAATCTATGGCGGCTGCTGGTCACCATCACCGAGCGAAAAATTGCGAACCGCGTCCGCGACGAGCGGCGCGATAAGCGGAATCTCCACCGCACGGTCAGCGAGTCTTGCCTCGTCAACGCAGGGGAGCGCGGATCGGTGTTTGACAAGCTCCCTAGCCGTGAGCCAAGCCCGGAATTCGCCACCGAATTCGCCGACCTTTGCGAAACGCTGTTGGAATCGTTGGACGATGACGTCCTGCGTCAAATCGCGCAACTCACGCTGAAGAACTACAACGCCGATGAGATTGCGAAAAACCTCGGCATCAGCCGCCGCACCGTCGAGCGCAAGCAGCTCATCATCCGTGGTCGCTGGAAGCAA
Source organism: Planctomycetaceae bacterium (assembly GCA_043738805.1). Classification (GTDB taxonomy): domain Bacteria; phylum Planctomycetota; class Planctomycetia; order Planctomycetales; family Planctomycetaceae; genus SXKJ01. The sequence goes on from JAYUFI010000720.1 coordinate 7,889, forward strand.
CGAATGCCAGAATGAAAAACTTTGTCGCGGAATTGTCTGTTACAGACATAAGGTAGAGGGCGAGAGTCCCAATTACGGATCGACCGCCATGACCGCGGTATCGTAAGGCTGACTGAATGTTGAACGACCTCGATCTTCTTGAATTCCTGTCGCTCGAAGACTTGGAGCGAGTGGACTCAGCGTGCGATGCACTAGCAGCCGCGTGGAAACGTGGCGAGTCGTCTCAGCTGGAAGACGCGGTTCTGTGCGCTCCCGAATCATTACGATCGGTGATGGTGACCGAATTGGTCCGGACGGAAATCGAACTGCGCATCGCGACGGGTGAACGGCCTTTGGCGAGCGAGTATGCCTCGCGATTTCCGCAATGGTCCGCCGAGTTGCACGTTTTGGGTGCTCAGTTGCTCAAAGACACTCACAACACGATGGCACCCACGTTGGATCTTTCGACGAGGGACACGGCCGAGGGATTTCGACTCTCGACAGAGCGGCGATCGAAGCCCGTGACTGGTCTCGACGAAACGACGACGCACGCTCTCCGTAACCGGTTTGAGATTCGTGGGGTGCTCGGCCGAGGTGGTATGGGAATCGTTGTGAAAGCTCGTGACACGAAGTTGGATCGGGAAGTGGCGCTCAAGTTATTGGCCCCCGAATTGGCTCGCGATGCCTCTGCGAAACAACGTTTCTTGCGAGAAGCTCGCGCGGCGGCGGCGGTGCGGCATGACAACGTCGTGACGATTTACTCGGCAGACGAAATCAACGAAGTCCCCTTGCTGGAGATGGAATTGATCGACGGCGAATCGCTCGCCGAACGGATCAAACGCGAAGGGCCACTGCCGGCTGCGGAAGTCGCGCAGCTCGCGATTCAGATCGCACGAGGCTTGGACGCCGCTCACCGACGCGGCTTGATTCATCGAGACATCAAGCCGGCGAACATTCTGCTGGAATGTGCTGAGGGCCAAGGGCTAAAAGGCGAGGGCAAAGCGCAGAAGTCATCGGACGATTCGTCTTTGACCTCACCTCTCAGCCCACGCCACTCAACGACTCGCGTCAAAATCACCGACTTCGGCTTAGCTCGCGTCACTGCCGATGCCACCATCACGAATTCCGGGATGATCGCGGGGACTCCGCAGTACATGTCGCCCGAACAAGCTGAGGCACAGTCGCTCGACCACCGCACAGACCTCTTCAGCTTGGGTAGCGTGATGTATTCGATGTGTACTGGCCAGACGGCGTTCCGTGCCGAGTCCGCCGTAGCAACCTTGCGTCTCGTTGCGGACAGATCACCACCAGCGATTCAGGAAATCAATCCCAACATCCCATCTTGGATGGTTGCGATCATCGAAAAGCTCATGGCCAAGCGACCGGATGATCGCTTTCAATCAGCCGCCGAAGTTGCCGAGGCGTTGACGAGGGCTTCGTCCAATTTCGATTTCTCGGTCGCACAAGAGTCACACGCCGTTGCGAGTATAAAGAAACGTGGCCTGTGGCGCTGGGTCATCACCGGCGGGTTGATCTTGGCGGCAACTCCCATGGTTGCCAGTCGATTTGGCAAGCAAGTCTCCGTGGACGAAGATCGGTCCATTTCGCCAGCCTTCATTGATGACAAATACATGGAGCAAGCAGCGTCTCAGCGTCAGTCCGAGCCTGATTTGAACCCTGCCGAACATCCGTTAGTGTCCGACGACTACGAATGGTCTCCGCCAGAGAACGTGGGGCCGGGAGTTAACTCTGAGTGGCCGGAGGATCATGCCTGCATTTCGACAGACGGATTGCTGATGCTGCTAACTCGGTTAGGCGTCGATCCGCCGGACTTGTGGTGGAGCGTCCGATCGACGATCAACGAACCGTTTGGCATCGCGGCACGCATGCCGGAAGGGATCAATTCGTCGGCGATTGAGAAGGATCCGTTTCTGTCTCGCGACGGGTTATCGTTGTGGTTCACGTCGGATCGTCCCGGCGGTGCAGGGAATACCGACATTTATGTCGGCCGCCGCAAGAGCATGTCCGCCCCGTTTGAGCCGCCGACTCGACTGGATTCGCCGATCAACACGGTTCATGGGGAATCGAGTCCGTTCGTCACAGCCGATGAACTCACACTTCTGTTTTGTCGAGGTGCGCCACGTAAGATCTATCAGGCGACTCGGCCAAATCGCGACGCACCGTTTGGCGAACCAAAGCTACTCGCGAACATCAATGACGGGACTTGGCAAGAATTTCCGCGTCTGACGAGCGACGGTCTGCACCTGATCTTGGTCTCATCACGAGCCGAGGGCGGTCAGCTTTTGTGGCGCGCATCGCGGACTTCTAGCGATGCGGATTTCGGTCCCTTGGTGAATCTGGGACCGACGATCAACCAAGGAATCATGTCAGGCCCATCGCTCTCAGGCGATGAACAGAAGTTGTATTTCTCGGCACAACGTCCAAACGGTTATGGTGGACGCGATCTGTGGTTCTCACGCCGAGTGCCGAAACGGCCTCGCGCCGAAATTATCGGTCTCAAGCCTGACGAGGCCTAACAAACATTCCCGCCGCGAGCGATCACGCCGTCTAATGCCGACGAGGCCAAATAAGAAAGCCCTTCGACGCACTCGTCGAAGGGCTTTCTTGTTCCGGATAGTGGAGGCGGGGGGAATCGAACCCCTCAGCGTTTCTGCAGGAAGTATGACCGCCTGTTGTGGTTGTGAAAACACCGACGAGGGCTGCGCTGCACCGGCGCTGCAAACGTGCGGCTCCAATTGTCTCCGGCTGTCAGAACTTGACGCCGATTTGCAGGCGGTGATCTTGGCTTGGGATGAAGTTCCCGAAGCCATTCGGAAGGCAATCGCCGTCCTGGTTCATTCGCAAAGGTGAGCCCAAAAACTCGTTGCCGAATGTCAGAAAAGATGATACGTTTTTCTGACAAGGAGATTCGCGGAATGAATGGCGATACGCAAACGACGATTCAAAACCGAATGACCCGTGCTGGGCCAGGGAAGGTTTTTATTGCCAAAGACTTTCTCGACCTTGGCAGTCGGGATGCCGTTGATCAAGCACTTTCTCGGCTCGTGAAGTCGGAGGACATCCAGCGGCTTGGGCGGGGGCTTTACCATTTGCCTCAAATGAACGCGCGATTGGGGATCGCGGT
>JAYUFI010000721.1:0-1539 GCA_043738805.1 Planctomycetaceae bacterium
CACCTGGCGACCGTGATCGACCAACTCGGTGAATGTGTGCAGAAACTCTTCCTGGAAGACGCGCTTCGATTCGAAGAATTCGATGTCATCGACAAGGAACACATCGACACCGCGAAACCGCTGGCGAAAACTGGGGAGCGAACGGTCTCGTAGCGCCTGCGTGAAGTAATTCGCGAAGGCCTCCGAAGTCAACAGCATGACATTGGAGGTTGGCTGAATGCGCTTCAGTTGCCGGCAGATTCCTTCCAGCAAGTGAGTCTTTCCGGAGCCGACAGGTCCATGGATATACAGCGGGTTGAACATCGTCGCCTGACCGGCGGCCACCTGCTTGGCAGCGGTCAGGGCCAGTTCAGTCTGCGGACCCGGAATAAAGTCGTTCAGTTCCGCCAGTCGGCGGCCGCGCGCTAGACCTGACAGAGGCATTCCTGAGCAGGCCGACCGCGCTGCGGAACCGGGGATCGCTCCCACCGTGCCGATACTGGTTGACTTGGCGGAGCTTGTACCGTCTGCGTTGGCTGCGAGGATGGCGTCGTGTAACTCGGCAGAGGTTCGGGCTGACATGGTCCGCGTCGGAGATTGGCTACGGTTGGTGCTTTTGGACCGGAGGCTGGTGCCGCCCGGCTCACGAGAGGAGATTATCGCAGTCGAAGCGACCGCGCGTCCAACCGTCAGCGAGGCGTCGACGGTGAAGGCGACTCGGGCCGAATGTCCGAGGACATTGCGTGCCGCTTCCGACATCGCCTCTTTGAATTGTTTTTGCATCCAGCTCAACAGGAACGGGCTGCCGACGGCGATCGTCAGTGTGTCGTCGCAAATCGACAGGCCGATCTTCCCTTCGATCCACAACGTGTACCGTTTTTCGCCGAGCAACGCCTGCAGTTCACCAAGGACCGCGCCGACGAGTCTCGGATCGGATGATTCCCCAAGTGCCGCCGGGGTCGCCACTGCGGCTTCAGTCACTTGAATCGTGGAAGTCGTATCCACGGACAAAGTCGGCGTCATGCCGGGTTGCATCTTGCCACCCCCAAACACAGCCCGAACCGAGATGGCTCAATCTCTGCGCACACCGATTCCGCGAACGATGATCCCATCGCACTGCGAAAGTATGCTCGAATGACAGAGTTCGAGAGAAGTCGGTCTGGCTTGACCTGATGATTGTTAACAGCAACTGCGACGAGCAGCCCGCGGGTCGCGAACCAGTCGCGTCGTGGGGACGATCCTATCTCGCGCGTGGCCCATGTCAAACCTTCGGTGTTCCTAAAATTCATAAGATTTTCTTGAGACCCAAACACAATCGCGAAAGTCCGTGCCTTGGGACGAGTTCGAGAGCGACGGCTGTCGAAGAGGAACTTTTCTGACGGACGGGTCAGTGTGCAAAAGCTGTGGAATACTAGCGTGCCAAACCGAAGCCGCGACGCAACATTACTTGACGTCGCGCCAGCTCCGCGAAGCTGAATTCGCTGTAAAGTGCGTTTGCGAAATGATTTTCGCAGTCGACGGCCAGAAACATCACCGCGCGACCGCGACTCGCTGCCTGAC
>JAYUFI010000722.1:0-1532 GCA_043738805.1 Planctomycetaceae bacterium
CAATTTGTGGGAACTCGACCGCACGTTGGAGATCGCGAAGGACGCGATGCGGCTGCCACCCGATGAGGCGCTGATTGCGAATCTCTCCGGCGGTGAGAAACGACGAGTCTCGCTCTGTCAAATCTTGTTGCAAAATCCGGACCTGCTGCTGCTCGACGAACCGACTAATCACCTTGACGCTGAATCGGTCGCGTGGCTGGAACACTTCTTGGAAAGCTTCGCGGGGACGGTCGTCGCCGTGACGCACGATCGCTACTTCCTCGACAACGTCGCTCAGTGGATTCTGGAACTCGATCGCGGCAAGGGGATTCCGTTCGAGGGGAATTACTCGTCGTGGCTCGAACAAAAGCACGCGCGCATGGCGGTCGATCAGAACAAGGAATCGAAGCGTCAGAAGGCACTCGCACGCGAATTGGAATGGGTTCGCATGTCGCCGAAGGCTCAGGCGACGAAGAACAAAGCGCGTATGCAACGCTATGAGGAATTGCGAACTCAAACTTACGACACCACTGGTGAAATGGACGAGATGCAAATTCCGTCTGGCAAACCGCTGGGTGATCTCGTCATCCGCGCCGAGGGGATGTCCAAGGCGTTCGGTGACAAGCTGCTGTTCGAGAACATGGAATTCAATCTGCCGAAAGGTGGTATCGTTGGCGTGATCGGTCCCAACGGAGCGGGCAAGACCACGCTCTTCAAAATGATCATGGGACTGGAGAAGCCCGACAGCGGCACGCTTCGGATCGGCAACGCGGTCGAACTGGCTTACGTCGATCAGTCGCGCGATTCGCTCGACGGAGACAAGACCGTCTACGAAGAGATCAGCGGCGGCATCGACATGATCGAAGTCGCGGGCCTGAAGATGCACTCGCGCGGTTACGTTGGGCGATTCAACTTCAAAGGGACCGACCAACAGAAACTGGTGAAGGAACTCTCCGGCGGCGAGCGCAACCGAGTCCACTTGGCGAAGCTGCTGCGCCGTGGCGGTAACGTGATTCTGTTGGACGAACCAACCAACGATCTCGACGTCGACACGCTGCGAGCGTTGGAAGAGGGCCTCTCAAACTTCGGCGGCTGCGCGATCGTTACCAGCCACGATCGCTGGTTCCTCGACCGCATCGCCACCCATATCTTGGCCTTCGAGGGAGACAGCCAGACGTACTGGTTCGAGGGCAACTACAAGATGTATGAGATCCAGAGACACGAACGTCTCGGAGCCGCCGCCGATCAACCGCACCGCATCAAGTACAGACCGTTGGCACGATGAGCCCAACGTCCAAGGTAACCCGTCGCCCGCGATGAACGACAGACTTCCGAAGAGCGGAACACCGTTGAATCGCCAAGTTGTCGGGCGTCGGGTTGACCGACTTGTTGGGCGATTGTTCGGTTGCGGTTCATTGAACCTTTCGGACGCCGGATAACTTTCATTTCGCCGACTGACCATCAGACGGCAGTTGTTTGTTTTCGTTTCACCATCAGACGCCACCCACGATCAGCCCGCCGGGGAGCAATCCAAGGAATTGTTTTTGCGGTTC
>JAYUFI010000723.1:0-1531 GCA_043738805.1 Planctomycetaceae bacterium
TCGAGGTGGCTGCGAACGCCGCCGCAAAGCCCCCGCCCCTGGCCCCGCAAACGACAGCCCGACCAAATCGGCGGCCCCCAAATCCGCTCCGCCAACCTCAATGAACTCCAAGCCGCCAATCCACTTCAATCGCTCACGGCGTTGACGGCCACCCCGCACGATGCCCATCGACGAAGCTCTGACCAAATTCCAACAAGAAGTCACCGACCGCCGCATCCGCCAGATCAGCGAAGAAAAGTTCCAACAATTCGACGAAGCGGGCGAAGCGGCGAACGAGTATTGAAGAAAAGGCACTCGGAGATCTATTCTCCAACCGGAAATCGGCAATCCGTGAGTTGATCCAACACAACCCTCGGAGTTCGTCTTTCAGGAGTGCGATCATGAGTTTGCGAAACGGAGTTCTGCTAACCGTTCTGACTCTCGCCTCTCTGACGCCCAGCCCGGCGCAGGCGATGCGATTTTGGTGGTTTGATATTCATGTCGATGGCAAGCCTGCGTTCGCGGGTGGTCTCGGTATGAGTGATAGGAATGCGCCGTTAACCGTCGCACGCCAACTCCATCGAGCTGTCATCCATCTTGGAAGCGACTCTTCACTCGACGAAAACACAGGCGGCGACGTTACGCTGAAAGGGGATGTTGTCTTTTCTTTTCCGGACTTGCCAAAGCTGCATTTCAAGCAGTTACGTTTGATCTACAGACGCGATCCGCTACGCGACTCAGGTTGGGTGGTTGGCGGTTATTTCGATTGGCACCTGCATCCCGATGATGCGGCAATGATCATCAGGCGATACGAGTCCCCCAGCAATGATGACGGGGCCACTTCAACAACCGAAGAAACCGCAATCCCGGAGGCAACCGCTGCAGAGCCACCCACGAACATGGAAGAGACTGCAAGCGATGGAGCGACAGAAGTGCCGTGGGTGCTTCCGAAGACTGACGCGAACCATCTCACCAGGCCATTTATCGGCCTGTCGGTGTTGTCTCTCGTTGTCATCGCGGTTGTCCTGCAAATACTTCGGAAACGGACGAAAGCAGAATAGCAGGGCGGGGTGGCCCGATCTGGCGTGAGGTGGCACCAACATTCTCGCAGTTCGTCCGCATGCTCGGGGTGTAGGACGGACGTTGCATAGCCGTGTTGGTTGTCAACGGCGGAGTCGGTCCTTATAGTCTCAGCCCTGCTCCGGCTCTTGGGTGGTTGAGTCCGCCTGGATCGTCATTCGCGTGACGCCGTGCGATTGCACGCTCCGGATAACTTTGAACCCGAGTCTCACTTCATGTTTGACGGTATTACCAACGGCCTTCGGTCGGCGCTCTCGGTGTTGAATCGCGGTGGCAGAATCACCGAATCCAACATCCGTGAAGGTCTGGCCGAGATTCGCAAGGCGCTGCTCGAAGCGGACGTTCACTACGATGTCGCCACGAGTTTCATCAAGCGCTGCACCGAACAAGCCATTGGTGAGAAGGTTCTCAAGTCTCTTCGTCCCGACCAGCAGATCGTCGGGATCATCCATCAGGAACTCTGCAACCTGAT
>JAYUFI010000724.1:0-4136 GCA_043738805.1 Planctomycetaceae bacterium
GGCCCCGCTCCGTCACCCGCTTGCGCGCTGAGCGGTCGAGGCGACAACGCGTGCGTCGTTCCAAGAACGTACCCGAATCCCAAAACGGCCAAGACTGACAACGATTTCCACATAGGACGCATGACGCGCCTCCTTCCAATCAAGCCACCTTGCGGTGCGAGGTTTCGACTTCCGGACGCACATCGCGAGCTGCGATGGAGAGCGTCGGTTTCAGCATCTCACGCGTCTCAGTCTTACGCTGCGAGCGATTGAGAAACACGCTGACGTACATCAGCGCGGCTGAAGCAACCAAAGCAACAAAGCATCCCATCAACGCGATCTGATCGTCCGTGGCATTCTGGAAAAAGTCCATGAGCAACACGCCTTCCGGAAGAGACATGGAAAAAGTTCTGTGAGCCGAAACGCTGACTCACTTTTCGGACTTCGCCTCGGAGCCCCTTCAAAGTCCATCGCAAAACCGGCCAGTATTGCCGAAAGCAATGTCGTCGCTGGCAGTCAGTGAAACTGTTCGCAGCATTCCGGCTCTGCCGCTAAGTCGCCTTGACCCTGTTGCGGAAGCTGTCTTATACGCCCACGTCTGGGTCATTGCTTTGTTTTCCGCGAATCAGAATTCGGTCGTTCCATGCGGCTGTTGCAGCGTTACATCCTCGGCGAACTGTTGCATGTCTTCACCTTCGTCTTGAGCATCTTGACGGTGCTACTGGTGTTCGTCGGCGTGTTTCGTGAAGTCAGCGAAAGCGGACTCGGTCCGCTGCAAGCGTTGCAAATTCTCCCTTACATCATCCCCAGCATGTTGCCTTACACGATCCCGGCAACGATGTTGTTGAGCGTCTGCGTGGTTTACGGTCGCATGGCGGGAGATCAGGAAATCACCGCCGCGAAGGCCGCCGGTATCAGCGTGATGGCCTTGCTGGCTCCGTCGTTCTTCTTCGGAGCAGTCGTCAGTATTTGCTCGCTGCTGCTAACCGATCAAGTCATCCCGTGGGCCGAGTCCAACATTCTGCGCGTTGTGACCGCCGCGATGGAGCAAATGCTGCTGGACAAGCTGGGAACCGAGTATCAGGCGAGCATGGGCTCGAACACGATCTCGGTCTATGAAGTCATTGACAAGAAGCTCATCCGACCGACGTTTCGCTATGTGCCTGGCGCTGGAAAGAAAGCCGTGACCGCGAGTGCTCAAGAAGCGGAGCTGCTGAACTTCGATTTGGAAAAACGAGAAGTCCGTTTGCGATTCAAAGGCATGCAGGTCGATATCCCTGGTCAAGGTCGGCAGAAGTTCGATCTGTGGGAGCACACCTTTCCGCTTTCGATTGGCCAGTCGCAACCGAAGGAACGGCATATCAACGTGCGCGACATTCAGCAGAAGTTGACCACGTTGCAAACGAAGCACAGTTTACTGCAACAAGAGCGAGCGATCACGGCGGCGTTGGCATTAGCGATCGGTGACTATTCGCAACTCGGCGGCCTGCAGTTCCAAGGGTACGACCTGCAACTCTACGACAATCGCTACAAGTTCTTCCGCTTGCGAACCGAGCTGCATAGTCGGTTCGCGCTCGCGTGTAGTTGCTTTTTCTTTGTACTCGTCGGCAGTCCGTTTGCCGTGTTGCAAGCGAAGCGACAGTTCTTGACGAACTTCTTCATCTGCTTTGTGCCGATCGTGCTGGTGTATTACCCGGTTGTGTTTTTAGGAATGAATCTCTCGAAGACCGGCACCGTTGATCCCGTCTGGGCCATGTGGGTCGGAAACGCGCTCATGGCCGTCGCCGGCTTGTTTGTCTTGCGACGAGTCACGCTGCATTAGTTATTCAAACAGGGGATTTTTTTGGGCTTTCAACGCAAAGGTGCAAAGAACGCGAAGAATCGCAAAGAAATTAGGGGGCTCACTGCCATTCCTGTTGAAATCCAGAATCCATCGGAAAGCCAAATTAGGAATATGATCAATTGGCAAATGATCATCAGAAATGAATTCTTGGCGATCCTTTGCGTTGAAAACTCCTCGGTTTGAGTAGTCCATTCAAGTTGAGTAGTCCATTCAAGAAAGCCAGAATCTTGCCGCATGAATTCCGCCCGACGGCCTCGCTGAATGCCCTGCGCACACGTGCTAAGTTACTCGCGTTCACTCGCCGCTTCTTTGATGACGCGGGGTATTGGGAAGTCGATACCCCGATCATGTCGCACGAGCGTGTGATCGACCCGAATATCGAACCGTTCGTCGTACCGTGGTCTGCGACCGAGCGGCTCTATCTGCAAACGTCGCCCGAATTCGCGATGAAGCGGCTGCTCGCCGTCGGTGCCGATGCGATTTATCAGCTCGGCAAAGTCATGCGGCACGGGGAACTCGGACGGCTCCACAATCCAGAATTCACGATGCTGGAGTGGTATCGCATCGGCGACTCACACATCGAGCAAATGAATTTCGTCGAGCTGTTCGTCGCCGCGTTTGCTCGCGAAGCGGGATCGCTCACCGCTCAACTTTCGATGACGCCGTTCGAGCGGCTGACTTACGACCAGGCTTTTGAGCGATACACCAGTTCGAAAGTGCTCGCTCGTTCGACGTCAGAGATTGTGGCGTTGGCTCGGCGATTGGGAGTCAGTGCGCCCGAAAGTCTGCCGACAGACGACCGCGACGGCTGGCTGAACTTGCTACTGGCCGAACGTGTCGAGCCGCATCTTGGATACGATCGCCCGACGTTTGTTTTTGATTATCCCGCTTCTCAAGCGGCTCTTGCTTGCGTGCGTGGCGAGGGACAAGTCGCTGTCGCCGAACGCTTCGAGCTGTACGTCAACGGGATCGAACTCTGCAACGGCTATCACGAACTGACTGATGCTGTCGAACTGCAAACCCGCATTCAACGCGAAGCGACCGCCAGCGAAAAAAACATTCCGTTGCCAACTCGACTGCTCGCCGCCATGCAGCACGGTCTGCCGCCGTGTGCGGGAGTCGCGCTCGGAGTCGATCGCTTGATCATGCTCTGCTTGGGAGCCAACACCGTTCGCGACGTGATCCCGTTTGCGTTCGAGCGAGCCTAAGAGCCCGCCGCAAAGTAGACGAGTCACTCCGTGACTCGATGGTTCCGGTCACGGAGTGACCGGTCTACTTTTCGCTTGCTTACGAATTCGATTCTGACGGTTCAAACTTCGGTGGCTCAAACTTCGGAGCGGTCGTCTCTGACGGGCGATCCTCTGCCATCGGGCGGCTCGATGGACGCGGCGTCGAGGTCGAGGCACGATCAGAATCTTCTTCGATCCCTTGAACCCCCTTCTTGAATTCGGTGATCCCTTTGCCGAGGCTCCGCGCGACTTCCGGCAAGCGCTTACCAAACAGCAACAGGGCAACGATCCCGACGATCATGAGTTCCATTGGATGTAAACCGAGCATAGTAACCTCCCGAATAACGCAGTGTTTCAGAATGCTTTGTTTGTGTAGGACGGGCACTCTTGCCCGTCGCGTGACTCCGACGGGCAAGAGTGCCCGTCCTACGAACTTGTTTGCTTTGAGTCCTAAGTCGGCGGACGAGTTTCATCCGTGTCGTCGTTGATCCCCTTCTTGAACTCCGTAACGCTTCTCCCCATCGACCGCATGAGATCAGGCAGCCGCTTGCCGAACAACAACAACGCGACACCAATCACGATCAACAACTCAATGGGATTCGCCCCAAATGCCAACAGCATGAAAATTCTCCGGTCTAAAAACGCTCTCAGCAAGACACGAGGCCACGCCAACTGAAGAACATCAGCGACAGTCCTAAATGGCTCGTGGGAAGTTTGCGTTGTGAATCGCTTAGGCGAGGGCTCAGGCGAACTTCAGGGCGAACATCCCGAACAGCCACAGCGGGATCTGTCGTTTGAATTGGATGTCCACTCAATTCGCCCGCAGGAAGAGCAGGTGGGGTAAGCGGTTGGCAGGATTCTATCCCTGAGCCAATGACTGTCAACGTTGTCATCGACTTGCTCTGTTCGCGGCGGCTTGGATTATTCACCAGCGCATTGAAGCCTGACGCGCCAGAAGGGCTTGTCGCAACATCCCCTCGCTGGCGTGTCAGGCTTCAATGCGATTCTACAAATTGGATATGGGCTTGATTTGCCGCGTGATGTTCTGGAGTCTTCGCTTTCATGAAGCGTTGGGTGACTGCGCC
>JAYUFI010000725.1:0-10941 GCA_043738805.1 Planctomycetaceae bacterium
AGTTACCGCAGAGCCGCCCCGTTTGCATCGAGCACCTGCGTGTTCGACACATCATTTCCGAAGATCGCGAAGCGGTCGAATTTCCAGACGACTTCTTTGCTCTTCGGATTGAGTTCAATCAGCAGCGGTTGGCCTTCGCCCGCGTGGCAGTTGCCGAAGATGTAGTTGCCATTCGGCAGCACTTCGAGCGTTGTCACCCACGCGAGCGTGATGCCGGGAAGGTCAGACTGTTCGATCTTCCAAACGACTTGTTTATCACGAGTGACCTCAATCACGCTGTGCCCGTTGCCGGTCGCGATCAGAGTGTTGCCGCTCGATAGTCTCACGGCGGCAAAGCACTTGTTGCCGAATGCTTCCGGGCCATGACCACCTTTCGGTTGTTTGCCGAACAGCGGGACTTCGTACTCCCACACGATCTCACTGGTCTTGCCGTCGTATTCGCGTACGAAACCGTCTCCCTCGTGGCAGACGAGATAGTTTCCGTTCGACAACTTCCGTGCGAGCCGCGTGTCGGTATGCGGATGCGAGTGCGTGACTTTGAGCTTTACTTCCTTGAGCAACTTCCCTTCGCGATCGACTTCGATAATCCGAGCCGGCCCAGATTCGGCGATCATCAGCCGCCCCTCTTCGAGCGGCTGAAACGCGTGAATCTCGACCGACTTCCCCTCGTTACCGTTTTGCTTGGCTGAGTCATACGACCAGACGACTTGCTTGGTCGCCGGGTCAATCTCCGCCACTTTCGCGGCCCCTTGCTGCACCAAAATGTGGCCGTTCTTCAGCACGTGAATGTCGTGAATCCCGCCCCAGCCCATTTCCCATTCGATGTCGCCATCCGCTTTGACGATCGCCAGTTTCCCTTTGCCTTGCACGATAACTTTATGAGCAGCGAAAACTGGACCAGCGATGCTAGACAACAACATCAGCGACAGCACCAACAGCTTCTTCAGCGACATTCTGCGACTTTCTGACAACAGAGAATGACGAACCGAGTGAACGGCACAGGTTCTATCGAGCCAACCCGGCCAACCCAAGTCTAAGCGATCGTGACGCTCGAATTCAGAATCGAAAAATGAAGCGAACACTTGCTGAATACGTAGGGCGGGTACTCTTGCCCATCGCCATTGAAGAATTCGTTATCGACTTGCGAAACACGACGGGCAAAAGTGCCCGTCGTACTTATTCACCGACGATTTGCTTCAGCAATTCGGCCAACCGATATCCAGCCAAAGTCACTCGGCGGCGGGCGAGCTTGTTCGCCGCGAACTCGGCACCTTGAGGCAGGATCGGGACGTCATCGTTCGTAATCCGCCTCTGATCGAGGTCGTCCGATAACGCGAACGGCAAATGCCCGTCGCGATAAGCAGTCGTCTTCGCGGCGGCGTAACTTTCAGCCGCCCAGTGTTTGAAGTCGTGATACTCGGCGAACTCAGGCAATTGCTCCGGCTTCAAGTGCGGATCATGAGTGAGCATTTCGGCCAAATGCAGCACAGCGGGGAAGTGCGAATCGGTTCCCAACCGATCGTCCCAGAAGCCATGTAGCTTGTGCGGTGGTGCTCCGATGTGCGAGCGGATCACGACCAGATTCCCTCCAAGGTCCGCGTGCGCTCCCTTCGGAAATTTCTTCTCGTCAATGAGCGTCGCCACGTGCAACGGTTGATGCAGATCGCCCATCAGATGAAACAGCCAGCAGAGCCGGACGGCCTTGTTCTCGTCGTCCGTGATATCGGCCACTCGATCGGTGTCAGCCGCCGCGTCCCCCTTGAGTACCTTCATCGACAGTTCGAGTTGTTCCAAAATGTGGGTCGCATTCGTTCCATCACCCGCCACTGGATGAGCAGGCAAGGCAGACTCTTTTTGACCGGCGTGATACGGATAATTGACGTAATGCCACGGCCCGCGATGAAACTTGTGAAGCGGATGCGTCGCGATTTCGTTGCGAGGAAGATTCCTCGGAGGACGAACGTGATCGCTCCAAACAGCCGCGCGAAGAAACATCCATTCGTCTTCAGAAACACCATCGGGCCGATCCTTCAGCAGAATCGATTCGCGATGCGGATGCTTGCTCAACAACTTGGCGACCGCATGTCGCTGCCGATCGTTCAATCGTTCGTAAGCGATCTTCGCGACGGTAAGATGCCCGGCATCGTTCCAGGCCAACAACTGCTGAGCCCAACACGCGACCACCAGCACCAGCACGATTCGCAACACGAGTTTTTTCATGATCAGCCCCGGTGAAGAGTTTCAGGAATCTCCGACAGATAGACCGAAAATAAGCGCCGAGTGTGAGCCGATCATGAACGATCTGTGTGCTTCAGCACTCGATATTTTTTCCGCAAGATTGTGGCGTGACACGGAGAGTCGCGATTCACGGCGCGGAGCGGCGCGCCACAATGCGGCGTTGCCGCGCTATTTCTTTCCTGATTCCGGAATTGTTTTTCGCTGTCTGGCCATGCGAGCAAGTTCATCCGGCGCGAACGACAGCACGCCGTTCTTGCGAATCGCACGCACTTTTCCCATATCGACCATCGCCTTGATTTCGTTTTCCGGCATCCCTAACGCGGTGGCCGCTTCACGGAGAGTTTTCATCGGTAACGGCATGAGTATGACTTCCAGTCAGATGAGAGAGGTGCCATCAAACTCTCGCGAGTCTTCCAGGTGGCGAGGTCATTGCGAACTCGCGGAACGGTAAAGTGGTTGTACCCGGACTTCAATCTGAGTCGGCTTTCAACGCCGCTGAGACTTGATCACTCGCGCGCGTCAGGCGAATGCATTGTCACGGCTAAATTTTCGAGTGGCACAGAGTGGCACGACGCTCCGCGTCGTGAATTCGCGACGCGGAGCATCGCGCCACAATCGAGTACCCCTAACTTTTCGCTGTGGCAAAGAGCATTCGTGTGCCGACGTTGAAACCGCTTCTAACCCGAATAGCGCACCGTGCCATTGAAGCCTGAAGCGTCAGCGAAGGTGGACAACGCCTTTTCCTTCGCGGGCACTTCAGCGGTGCCGACGGCGGAGCAGGATGAAATAACCCTGCGTCTCATCCGGGAGCAGTTCCCAATCGTCAGAGTGTTCTTTCAACTCCCGCACTTGATCGGGTGACTTCAAATCGCTGTAGGGATGCCGCGTGTCGATCACAATGAAGTCGGTGTCATCAGGAACTTTGTCCGCGTACCCGGCGATGCGACGACGATAGTGGCTGTAGTCATACGATCGTTCGTGATGCGTGAATCGCGGATGAATGAAGTCGGTTGAAGCGACTCGTGCCGTGTTCGGAATCTGAGCCAGCACTTCGGGGACGTGGTCAGCTCGCGGATCGTGCGCATACAAACACCACAACGAAGTCGAGGCATTCGGATCCCAAAACGCGATTCCAGTGGGGCTCATGCTGAGGAACAGGCCGGTGGCGAGGGCGTTGGTCCAGACGAAGTGGCTCGCGAAGGCGAGAAGGCGAAAACGCGAGAGCGTTTTAGAGATTCTTGAGCAGACGCGATCGACGTTACCGAGACCGATCGCCGTGGCCCAAAAGATGACCGGCACGAGCGGCGCATGAAAGTGGTGTCGTGGATCATGAGCCAGTTCATTGAGGCACAGGATTCCGAACAATGGCAGGCCGACCAGGAGTCGGCATGGCGATAGCAACGCGATGAAACCAACCGGAAGCAGCATCGACAGCGCATACATCAGCGTTCCGGCTGTCGCGAGTTCGCGGAACAAAAGTCTTGGCTTTGTCAGCATGTTCCAGACGACTTCGTTCATCGAGTTGCCGAACTTGCTGAAATACTTCACGTAATGCAGTTCAGATCCCCCGCGAAACCAGGGAATGGCGACGCGCGTGGCCAAGACGAGATACACCACACCGAAGACCGCGATGCCGAGACCGAGAACGATTCGAGTGCGCCGAGCTGCCTGAGCGGGATGTGGTTCGTGACCGAAGTACGATTGCAACGCGATCCACACACCGAGCGGCGCGATGATGATCGAGTAATCTTCTTTCGCCGAGAGCGCGATCAACAACAAGACACACATCTGCCGCAGTCGCCTTCGCTCCAGCGCATCAAACGCAAACAAGAAGAACGGAACGCAAAAGCTTTCGGGCCGAAACGTCTTCAAATCAACTTCGATGTCCAAATAGTGCAACGGAAAATACAGCAAATAGGCCATCGCCAGCAGCAAGCCCGTTCGTGCTGAACCGGTCGATCGCTGAGCCATTCGAAAGACCGGAATCGCACCAAGTGCCAACGCCGTCGATTCGCACAACTCCAACAGCAGGTGCGATGGCCAAACCAAATGCAGCGGCAACAGCAGCAAGTGAATCACCTGAATGTGTTCGCCGAGGAACAGGCCCTGATCCAAGTAACTGCGAAAACCTTTGCCGTGAGTCAGGTTCCACAAGTGCTCCTCGTACATCGCCGAGTCACCATGCGGAATCCGCAGATTGAACCACAGCCGCCAATTCATCGCAGTGAAGACCACGGCATAAACCGCGATGAGTGCGATCAGCACTTTCCATGATGAGTTACGACTCATCTCTTCTGGCGAACAGGACGGCATCAGCCCCCCGGCGAGTTCAACGCTAGACCAGGGGGCTGACGCCGCCCCGTTCGCCGATGATGACATCGCAGCCAACGTCTGAGCCAACCATCCGGCCAGAGCCAACGCTTGCCATAACTGTGGCGACACAAGCAAAAACTGTTCAACGCTCTCCAGCCCTATCGAGAACGCCAGCAAACGTAACAGCTCCCAAGCTCCCATCACCCACCACCAGCCGAAAGCAAATCCTGCGGTCGTCAGTGAGTCGCTCCAACTCGCCTGCGTCGCCCGGCGAATGAGTTGTGCCAACAACAGCCCACTAGCTCCTGCGCACAAAGACCACACCAACAGCAACGGCAGAAAATCTACGTCAGCAATCCAATCGCCCACGTTGCTTTGAACCACTCGCCCACCCAACGTCGCCACCAACGACTGCCACGTCCCGGCACTCATCAACGCACTGGCCGTTGCCTCAGCCGATAACAAACTCTGCCAACTCATCGCCTGCGCAAAGACGCCGCCCAAAACAACCAACGCCACCCACAGCGTTGAGCGAGATTGAAACAACTGACGATCGGTGTTTGCGGCTGCCATCGTGATCTATGTTGAATCTCTTCACTCAAAGATATTGCGAACCAGAATTGTAAAGCCGGGCAGGAAAGGCTCGGCGATTAACGTTTGATGGATGTTGAAGTGGTGCGGCTCAACATCTGAATTAAAAACTTCGATCGTTTGAGAACGGGGATCGACAAACCAAACAAGAGCGAAACCCAACGCGAGATACACCTCGACCTTTTCGGAAAGACCTTCCACCGTATCTGACAGCGAAAGAATCTCGACGGCGAGAATCGGTGGACCGTTGACCAAAGACAAACCGCTTGAGTCATCGTTAGCAACATCGTAATCGAAATAGGCCACGTCGATCCCGACTGTCGTCAATGGATCGTGCTGAATAACAAAGCTAACTTCGCCCGAATGCACTTCACCAGTTTTCTGAGGATGTTGGTGGAGCCAATCGAGAAGCAGATGAGCAATCCGAGCCTCGGTCTTTGAATGCCACTTATCGTGGAGAACTGATCGCTCGTGAAACTCACGCAATCGACCGCGATGAACTTCGCGATAAACGCCGTCATCAGGAAGTGCGAGAAAGGGTTCTAATGAGATTTCTTGGGGAGTAGCCGACATCAGTTGGACACTTTCAGGATTAGCCTTCGTCCGATTCCAACGTCATGTCTTGCCAATGCCGAGCTTCAACAAAAAGACTCAGATGTCCAACATTCTCGGTCGCGACGATCGCTCCGATCTCTTTGGCTTGGGCGGCCAGGATCACATCGCCGTCCAACTCTTTCGGGTCCGCGACGGAATAGCCGCCACGACGAGCATTCGCCCACAACTCCGCCGCTTCGAGCATCACGTCCGAATTGATGGGCAGAAACGGCAACGCGGCCTTGAATTGATCGAGTCGTTGCAGAGACCGAGCCATATTCGCGGCCAGCAATCCACGTCGCACTTCGTAATCAACAATCTCGGCGAGATAAACCGTGACCCCCGCCGCCAAAAGCCCATCCAGCCAAGCCGAGACCTCGGTGTTGAGGCGCGGATGTACCAGCCGTCCTACTGGTCCCGAATCCAAGACGATGGCCTCAATCATCGAACCGACTCCTGGGCGAGAGTCGGTTTTCTTCAATCACTTTCTTCGCCTGCGGCCAAGTTTGTTCGTCGTAGCCCGACGTGTCGGTCAACCACTCCCGCAACAGTTGTCGCGCAGCGTCGTTTTGCTGTGCTTGCGCAAATCTGTCTTTCACATGTGTGATTCCACTCGCAGGCAATGGTGTTTCAACAATTGCAGCCATATTCAAATCTCGCATCGACATTCTTTAGTTACGAAGCTGATGAGGTATCGTCAGCGATTCTCACACGTGCGACCGCGACGGCAACTGGGAGTCGAACGGAAAGAAACAGCAGAAAGTAGATCAACTCTGCTGTGACGAGAAAACGCCCCAAGGACGTTCGTGGGATGATCTCCCCGTATCCAAGAGTCGTAAACGTCAACGTGCTTTGGTACACGGCAGCCAAAGCGTCTATTGGCGGAAGACACTCCGCCACTTTGAAATCCTTCGCATTTGAACGAATTAAAATCGCAAAAGCCAAAATAATCTCAACCGCGCCAAGCAGTGCGAGGATGAGCCAACGAGGTCGATTCCGAATCGAAATGTATTCACCTTCGTGATCACGATGCTCAGTCAAAGAGATTATCGTGTCTCTCAGACCTGCACGCAGGGCATCGAGAAGCACATACGCTGCGAAACAAGTCGCAGCCAAATACCATTGGTCAAATTCAAGAATGACCAGAACTAGTACTTCAAGAAACAAAAGACCGAGAATCCATAATTCAACGACCCAAAACGCGAGTCGTCTTTCTCGACGCCCAGTTGCATCCGGCCTCTCATAAATCCATTCAATCCAATCGAGGATGCTGAACAGTGAAATTAGGCAATAAATGCACCGAACGATTCTCAGGACACACGACTTCTGACTATCGATCGCTTGCATTTTTGGATTCCAACAGTGCCAACACATAATTACCTCAACTCCACGAATTCCAGCCGCTCGTCTTGAATCTGTTTGGCCTGTTCGTCGTCCACGTAGTCGCTGTGGCAACTGGCTTTGGTCTCTTCGGCTCCGACGGCTTGCTTGGTTTTGTTGGCGAGCTTGTGGATTTCGTCCGGGCTGAGGACGCCACGTTTTTCCAGGACAGCGAGTTGTTCGGCGGAGAGGGCGGCGGTTTTCTTGGCCTTCTCCCAGGCGAACTCTTCCGACTTGCCGGAGGCGAATTCGACGATCTCTTTCGAGATGCGGACGCTGCACCAGTCGTGGCCGCACATCGCGCAGAAGTCGGTGTCCACATCGAGGTCTTCGTCGTGCAACGCGCGAGCGAACTCCGGGTCGAAGCTCAACTCGAAATGCTTGTCCCAGTTGAGGGCCGCGCGGGCCTTCGTCAGTTCGTCGTCGCGGTCGCGAGTGCCGGGGATGCCCAGCGCGACGTCGGCGGCGTGAGCGGCGATCTTGTAGGCGATGCAACCTTGCTTCACGTCGTCCTTCTTCGGCAAGCCGAGATGCTCCTTCGGCGTGACGTAGCACAACATGCTCGCGCCGTGAAAGCCGGCGGCGGTCGCGCCGATGCAACTGGTGATGTGGTCGTAGCCGGGGAAGATGTCCGTCACCAGCGGGCCGAGCACATAAAACGGCGCACCGTGACAGAGCGTCCGCTGCAGCTTCATGTTGAACTCAATCTGATCGAACGGCACATGTCCCGGCCCTTCGATCATGACTTGCACGCCTTTCCGCCACGCTCGTTCGGTCAGTTCGCCTAGCGTGCAGAGTTCGGCCAGTTGAGCTTGATCGGTCGCATCGGCGAGTCCACCCGGTCGCAAGCCGTCGCCGATTGAGAAGCTGACGTCGTACTCACGCATGATGTCGCAGATTTGTTCCCACAGATCGTACATCGGGTTCTGCTTCTTATTGAGGATCATCCACTTCGCCAGCAGCGAGCCGCCTCGGCTGACGATGCCGATCAGCCGGTCCTTCACGAATTGCAGATGCTCCATCAGCACGCCCGCGTGGATCGTGAAGTAATCGACCCCCTGCTTGGCCTGATGCTTCAGCATCTGCAAGATCGAAGCCTCATCGAGGTCTTCCAATCGCCGCGCGATGATCATCGAATAAATCGGCACGGTCCCGATCGGCACGGTGCTGTTCTGAATGATCGCCTGGCGGCACTCGTCGATGTTGCCGCCGGTCGAGAGATCCATGACCGTATCGGCTCCCCACTTCTCGGCCCACTGCAACTTCACGACTTCTTCGTCCGTCCCCGATGAGACCGGCGACGCTCCCATGTTGGCGTTGATCTTTGTCTTGCCCGCTCGGCCAATGCACATCGGGTCGAGCTTGTAACCCAAATGCACTCGGTTCGCGGGAATGATCATGCGGCCGGCGGCGACTTCATCACGCACTTGCTCAGCGCTGAGATGCGGCTCTCGTTCAGCGACGCGCTGCATCTCTGGTGTGACGATTCCGAGCCGCGCGCTTTCCAACTGCGTGATCGGCTGGAAACCGGCGGGCGCTCCCCACGCGGCGGCTTGTTCGTAGTTGTCCTCAAAGCCCCGCTTTAGCACCCAATCGAGCGGCATGAAATCCCATGCTGTTTTGTCGGACGGAGCGGGCATTCCCGGCGTATCGGCGGACGCGAAGGTCCAACGTCCGGCTCGCCCGGAGGCAATCTTCGGCAGCGGCGAAAAGCTTCCCGGCGAAGTCCCTTGAGCTTCCGACGAAGGATTGTTTCCCAGCGGCGGCAGCGAGTAACTGCGATCGGTGACATTCGGATTGGACGAAATCATGGCAAACCTTCCTTAAGCGGAGGTCAAAATTTGAAACGAGGCGATTGAGCAAACGAGGCGTATGGTAGTCGTGCCGGGAGAGGTGAGAAAGCAACGAGACTCACGAGGAAAGTAACCCGAAGCGTCAGCGAGGGCGAACGCTTCCAGCGGCACGGAATTGGGAGCGTTTTGGAGCGTTCGCCCTCGCTCACGCAGCGGGTAACTTTCATTACGGCTTCGCCGAGAGCTGGCGACACTGAACGCACGAAAAAGCCCCGGCGACTTTGCAGCCGCCGGGGCGATGAACGTTGAGATGTCTGACGACGCGCGAGTTACTTAATGAAGAGCATCTCGCGATACGTGGCCAACGGCCAGAGGTCGTCGGCGATGATCCCTTCGAGTTCGTCGGCCACGTTACGTACCTTGAGCATGGCCGGACAGACTTCGTCGCGGTAATGCTTTGCATGAGCCGAGACGTCACCGCTAGCGTGATGCTCGATCGCGTCACCGAGAGTCTTGATGGCTCCTTCGAGTTGACCTGTCAACTCGCTCATGCGGTCGAGCGAACTTGTGTCGGGCGCGCGTCCACAAGCCTTCATTGCGGCGGCGGTCTGAGCCAATTCGCCTTGATAACGATAGGCGGCCGGCAGAATCGACGCGCGAGCGATACTGAAGCACAAGCGGCTCTCAGTGTTGATGTCCTTGCAATACCGCTCCATGTAAATCTCGAAGCGGCTCTCAGTCTCACGCGGACTGAGCACACCATACTTGTCGAACAAAGCGATCGCTTCGGGATCCTTGATGGAGCCCAACGCATCGACGGTGTTGCGCAAGTTCGGCAGGCCGCGTTTCTCGGCTTCTTGATGCCATTCTTCCGAGTAACCGTTGCCGTTGAAGATCACCGCCTTGTGTTGCTTGATGATGCTTTGCAGCAACGTCTGCACGGCACCGGCGAGTTTGCCTTGATCGCCACCAGTGGCTTTTTCCAGTTCGGTCGCCACGTAGTCGAGGCTCTCGGCAACGATCGTGTTGAGCACGACCAACGGACCGGAGATCGCTTGATTGGAGCCCACCGCGCGGAACTCAAACTTGTTGCCAGTGAAGGCGAACGGACTGGTGCGGTTACGGTCGCCAGCGTCTTTCGGCAGCGGCGGCAGAGTATCGACACCGATCGTCAGTTGGCCCCCCTTCTTCGATCCCTCGAGCTTGCCCTTCTCGATCTGCTCGAAGATGTCCGTGAGCATGTCGCCCAGGAAGATCGAGATGATGGCCGGCGGCGCTTCGTTCGCACCGAGGCGATGATCGTTCCCCGCGTGAGCAATCGACGCTCGCAGCAGCTTCGAGTACTTGTGGACCGCCCGAATCACGGCGGCGCAGAAGACGAGGAACTGCATGTTCTGATGCGGGTTGTCACCCGGCTCCAGCAGGTTGGCCGAGTCGGTTCCCAACGACCAGTTGAGGTGTTTTCCCGAACCGTTGATGCCGGCGAACGGCTTCTCGTGCAGCAGGCAGGCGAGCCCGTATTTCGGAGCGATCTTTTGCAGCATCAACATCGTGAGTTGCTGATGATCGGTCGCGACATTGGCGTTTTCGTAAATCGGAGCCAACTCGTACTGCGACGGTGCGACTTCGTTGTGACGAGTCTTCACCGGCACGCCAAGTTTGTAGAGCTCACGTTCGGTTTCCAACATGCAGGCGAGCACGCGATCCGGGATCGCGCCGAAGTATTGATCTTCGAACTCTTGCCCCTTCGGCGGCTTCGCACCGAACAATGTCCGGCCGCAAATGTTGAGGTCTGGCCGAGCGAAATAGAAATTGCGGTCGATCAGAAAGTATTCCTGCTCCGGACCGCCGGTTGCGAAGACATAGTCGGGAGTCGATTGACCGAAGACCTTGAGAATCCGCTGAGCTTGCTTGTTCAACGCCTGCATCGAGCGAAGCACGGGAGTCTTCTTGTCGAGCGCTTCGCCAGTCCACGAGCAGAACGCAGTCGGAATGCAGAGCGTCCTGCCGTTCGTGTTTTCGAGGATGTACG
>JAYUFI010000726.1:0-4130 GCA_043738805.1 Planctomycetaceae bacterium
GAATCTGGAGAGATGCCGCCGAAGAAGCAGGTTCGGCCGGTTGCTGCTGACAAGGACGCGGTGTTGAAGTGGTTGAAGACGTCGCTCATCCAGGCCGAACAGGACAAGCTCAAGAACGAGCCGCGAACCGGTGTGCGGCGGCTGACTCGGGTCGAGTACGAGAACACTCTCCGCGATCTGTTTGACATGCCGGGGATCGCGCTGCAAGGGAATCTGCCGACTGACGGTTCGGCTCACGGCTTTGATAAGAACAGCGACGCGCTGGATATCTCGCACGTCAACATGGCCAAGTATGTCGAGGCGGCGGATCACGTTTTGAATTTGGCGATCGCCACGCAGCCGCAAGCGCCGACGGTGCAGACGCGGCGCATCTCGCTGGCGAACAGCGGTGGGTTTGTGGCCCACGTCATCATGAATGGGGACGGCGTGTTGCTGAAGAACAAGCAGCCCGATCCTGAATTTCCGCCGGCGGGCGAACAGAATCACCTCGACGAAGGTGCTCACGAGCGGATCGGTTCGTTTCGCAACGGTGCGACCGTCGGACTCTTCCGGCACGAAGACGAATCGCTCAGCCCGTACTTCATTGAACACGTCACGATCTATCCGGGGCGTTACCGAGTTCGCACGTCGTTGTGGAGCTTTCAATGGGACAAAGGAAAAGTCTTGCCGTCGCGCGGGACCGAAGCGGCTCGGCTGTCGGTCGTGCAACTGACGGGCGACGGGCGCGGCGGGCAGCATCCGAGTTATGTGCTCGGCTATTACGATGCACCGTCAATCGAGTCGAAAGAACACGAGCTGTTGACGTGGCTGAATCACAACGAGTTGATCGGCTTCAACACGGCGTCGCTCGCACCCGTTGCGAACTACAACCGCAAAGGGCGAGCAATGGCGTTCACCGGGCCGGGAATCGCTGTTGATTGGCTCGACATCGAAGGTCCGCTGCACCATATCTGGCCGCCGCAAAGTCATCGCGTGTTGTTTGGCGAGTTGCCGCTCGTCGAATTCAAACAGGCCGAGCAGCCGAACGTGAGACCGCCGCAACGTAAACAAGTCCGGCAACTCGGAGCGGGCCGCAATCGGCCCGATCCATCGCAGGGACTGTGGACCGTTCGTAGCGAAGACCCACTCGCCGACGCCGATCGTTTGCTCGCCGCGTTCTTGTCACGCGCGTTTCGACGTCCGGTCGATGCCAAAGTGCGTCAGGCTTACGTGGCGAAGGTCGACGAGCGATTAAAAGCGGGTGAGTGCTTCGAGACGGCGATGCGCTGGGCGTATCGCGCGGCGTTGTGCTCGCCCGATTTTCTGTATCATGCCGAGAGTGGCTCGTCGCTCCGCGACGAGAATCACGACGCGGAGCGTCGTGCCACACTGAAAGACACGATCAACGACCACGCTCTCGCATGTCGGCTGTCGTATTTCTTTTGGAACTCACGGCCCGATGATTCGCTGATGAAGCTGGCTGACTCCGGTACGTTGCACAAGCCGGACATGCTCAAGGCCGAGATCGAGCGGTTGCTTAAAGATCCAAAGTCGCAACGGTTCATCGACGACTTTCTCGGCCAATGGCTCAAGCTGCGACAGATTGCCGCGACCGATCCCGATCGCAAGCTGTATCCCGAATTCAACCCGTACTTGCAGGACTCGATGGTCGGCGAGACGCGGGCGTTCTTCCACGAGTTGATCGAGAAAGACCTCAACGCCACGCATCTCGTCCGCTCGGACTTTGCGATGCTCAACGAAAAACTGGCGACCCATTACGGCCTCGACAGCGTCAGCGGCTCACAGATTCGCCGAGTCCCTTTGCCGCCGAATCACCCGCGCGGTCCGTTCATGACCCAAGCGGCGATCCTCAAAATCACGGCGAACGGGACGACGACCTCACCGGTCCCGCGCGGCGCGTTCGTGATGGCTCGATTACTCGGCCAAGAACCAGAACCGCCGCCGCCGAATATTCCGGCGATCGAACCCGACGTGCGCGGAGCGAAGACGATTCGCGAACAACTCGACAAGCACAAAGCCGATGTGGTCTGCGCGTCATGCCACGCGAAGATGGACCCGCCCGGTTTCGCTCTCGAAGCGTTTGATGTCATCGGCGGCTTGCGAACTCGATATCGCTCGATCGGCGACGGCGATCCCGCTCCGCGCGGTTCGATCGATCCGTTCATCGGCATCAGCTTCAAGCTCGGCCCGCCGGTCGATTCGTCAGGCGTTCTTCTCGACGAGCGAACTTTCAAAGACGTTACCGATTTCCAAACGCTACTCGCGGCCGATTCGAGCCGCCTGTTGAAAAACCTGGCCCAGCAACTCGCGATCTACAGCACCGGCCGAGACCTCGCCTTCAGCGACCGCGAGCAAATCAACGCCATCATCCGCAACACTCAACAGCACGGCGGCGGCGTTCGCACGCTGATCCACGAATTGATTCAAAGCGAACTGTTTCAAACGAAGTAACAAAAACGAGCGAGGCAAGCGGGGCGGCGTCAGCCCCTGACCGGATTCCGACACCACCAGGGGGCTGACGTCGCCCCACTCGCCAAAGAAAGCAGTGCCTTATGAAGTTCATCATCTTCGCAATTTTCTGTTTGTTCATCGTTCCCATCACCGTCGCAGCCGACGACAAGCCAGACGAACTGAAGCCGGTGAAGCATCGAGTCACCGGGCTATTCTCTCCTGATCGAGAGGCTGACTTAAAGAAAGTCTTCGCGGAGAAAATCTCGGAGGTGAAGTTGGTCAGTATTGACTTCAAGAACTCGGAAGCGTCGTTCGTTTACGACGCGGACCTGCTCTTCAACAAGCCGAAGCCCGAACAACTCATCGAGCGGTTCGACAACCTGCTGAGAACTCACACGCTCGGCACGTTCGGCATTCGCGAGACCTGCAAGACGTCGAGGGAAAAGCTGGCGTTCGTCGAGATCGGCGTCGTGGGACTCGACTGCAAAGGCTGCTGTCTCGCGGTGTATGAGTCGATCTACAAAATCGACGGCGTCGAACAAGCGACGGCGAGTTTCAAAGAGGGGCTTGTCACTGCCTGGATTGATCCCCAGAAGACCGACCGAGTGGCACTCGAAGACACGCTGAAGAAACGGGGCGTGACATTGAGTGCTCCATGAGGCGCTTTTACGTAGTCATCACGCTCCGCGTGATGAGCTGAACGCTTCAAACGACATTCATTAGCAACTGGCAATGCAGTAAGAATCGGGTTGTTGTCGAAGCGGGTTATTTTGAAATCACAGCTTTTTGAAGCGACCGGTTCGTCACGCGGAGCGTGACGGCTACGTAGTCGTTGAAGGCATGCGATGAAGATTGTCTGGTTCATCAGTGCGGCAGCGTTGCTGGCCTCATCGGCTCGCGCGGAAGACGCGGTTGATTATGCAAAGCAGATCAAACCGCTGTTGCAGGCTCGCTGCTATGCGTGTCACGGCGTGTTGAAGCAAGAAGCCAAGTTGCGGCTAGATACTGCGGCGTTCGCGATCAAAGGAGGCGAGAGCGGCGCGACGATCAAGCCCAGCGACGTCACTGCGAGCCTGCTCCTCAAACGAGTGACCGCAACGGAAGAATCCGAACGCATGCCACCCGAAGGTGAGCCGCTCAAGCCGACTGAGATTGCCACGATCAAAGCATGGATCGCTCAAGGAGCGAAGGCTCCGACCGATGAGCAGCCGGAGCGTGACCCGCGCGATCATTGGGCGTTCAAGACTCCGATACGGCCAGCGGTACCCGATCTCAAATCTCAAATTTCAAATTTCAAATTTCCGATTTCAAATCCGATCGACGCTTTTATCGTTCGCGAGCATTTCCAGCGCGGGCTGTCGCCCCGGCCGGCTGCCGACAAGCGGGTCTGGCTGCGGCGAGTCTCGCTCGATCTGATCGGCCTGCCGCCGACGGTCGCGGAACTCGATGCGTTTGTTGCGGACCAGTCGCCTCAAGCTTATGAGGCCGTCGTCACGCGGTTGCTCGACAGTCCGCAATACGGCGAGCGATGGGGCCGCCACTGGATGGACATCTGGCGCTACAGTGACTGGTGGGGACTGGGGGCCGAGGTCCGCAATTCCCAGAAACACATCTGGCATTGGCGTGACTGGATCGTCGAGTCCATGAACGCGGACAAGGGTTACGACCAGATGCTGCGC
>JAYUFI010000727.1:0-1527 GCA_043738805.1 Planctomycetaceae bacterium
ACACGTCATCTCCGTTCGCGAACGACTTGCAGGGCGCGTTGGCGGACGGGGTCGCTGATCGTCTGGTCGGCCTTGATGGCGGCGAGCCATGCGGACTCCGGTCGGCCCTGGTCACGCAGGAAGAGAATCAGACTCAGAGCCTCACGTTCCGCATGCAACTCCGGCGTCCACGGCGCGCGTCTCGAATCCAGCACCCGTGGTCAAACATTTTTCAATCGAGCCAGTTCTCGATGCGTAAATCGGGAACTTGTTCAAAGTCGCGAATGTTGGATGAGAGGAGCACGCTCTGGTTGACCAG
Organism: Planctomycetaceae bacterium; assembly: GCA_043738805.1. Classification (GTDB taxonomy): domain Bacteria; phylum Planctomycetota; class Planctomycetia; order Planctomycetales; family Planctomycetaceae; genus SXKJ01. The sequence continues at coordinate 299 of JAYUFI010000727.1, forward strand.
CGCAATCGCAGCGATCTTGAGGTCCATCGTTCCAATCCGAATTTTCGCCGCACGGAGTACGTCGAATTGGCTCGCCGCACGATCATCAAAGGGAACGATCGTAAATTGGGAATAGAACTCGAAGAGCGTCGCCAGTTCCCGATAGGAAGCCACTTGGCGTTGTGCGGTCCGTTCTTTGGCGAGGCTGGCCAATCAACCTCGCATTTGCTCTTCGACGGTGACAATCGTGACGGCGACCGTTTCTTCGCTCGCCAGACGATCGAATTTCTCACGGAGCCGGTCGCGGCGAATTCCCGAAGGATACTTCAGCAGCGTGGCATGATCGGTATCCAAGAGGATCATGCGGTCGGCTCCCGGCGAGCGTCCTCGTGTTCCGCTTCGCGAATTCTTCGCCCCTCGTCATCAATTTGGCGCATCAGTTCGCTGTCACCCGCGATCCCCACCACACGCCGCCAGTCCTTGTTCGTTTCCGTGGCACGTTGAGTTCGCAATTCTCGCTCAAGCGCGTCGACACGCCGGGCCAGTGATTCCAACGTCGGTTCATTCATGGTCGTTCCTCCGCTCTGCGGAATGCGATTGGATGTACATCATCAAGTTATGTGAACTCGGTGCCGAATACCATCGCACGTTGGAACATCTTACGACTTCCGCCCGCAAACGAATTGTAGAGCGCGCTGGCGGACGGGTTCGCTGGGAGTCTGGTCTGGCGAGATGACATCGAGCCGTTCGACTTTGGAGTGCTCCGGCTTGACGGAGCTTTGGAATTTTTCGCGGAGCGACTTTCTTGGGCGAATGTTGAATCCGAGCAACGTGATCTTCCAAAGGCTGCGCCAAAATTCAAAGCTGTGTCGAGCCACAGCACTCCAAAGTTATTTCCACTCGCGGGCGAATTGCAGGGCGCGCTGGCGGACGGGTTCGCTGATCGTCCGATCGGCCGCGATGGCGTCGAGCCATGCGGCCTGGGGTTTGCCTTGGTCACGCAGGAAGTAAATCAGACTCAGAGCCTCACGCTCCGCACGCAACTCCGAAAGCGGCCAAACAGTGGCACGTCTCAACCGACGAGCCGGTCCAGCCGGGCCACCCCGCCCGCAACCAAGATCCAAACTGGAAATGACGCGGGTAACACAATCAACGTTTCGCGCGGAGTTTCTCGTGCTGCGCAACCAGCTTGATGCAAGCTGGGCACCCGCGCATGTTGAGTACCAACGATCATCGTTTTGTGATTTTCG
>JAYUFI010000728.1:0-4123 GCA_043738805.1 Planctomycetaceae bacterium
GTTGGGGTGAGGTTGATTCAGTTGATTCACTCGCAAAGTTGCGTGAGGAATCCGATAGTGATACTTCATCCAGGAGATGCTTGCTGATGAAACCACTGCAATTTGCTTGGACGCTGGTTGTTTTCACGCTGTTGTGTGTTCCGCTGAGTGCTGCTGAGAAGCTGACGCTCGGCAGCCTGTTTACGGATCACGCCGTCTTGCAGCGAGACATCGCTGTGCCAGTCTGGGGCAAGGCCGAGCCCGGCACAAAGTTGGTTGTTCAATTTGCTGGCCAAGAGAAGCCAGTCACTGCCGACAAAGATGGCAAGTGGATGACGAAGCTCGATCCGTTAGTGGCATCAGCCGAAGGGCGCGTGCTGGCAGTGAAGTCGGAAGCGAGCGACGAGACGCTCAAGCGAGAAGACGTGCTTGTGGGCGAAGTTTGGATTTGCAGCGGTCAATCCAACATGGCATTCAAACTGGTGAGTTCCACGAACGGCGCGAAAGCGATTGCTGCCGCCGGCGATGCACAATTGCGGCTGTTTGCCGCAGCGGCTCGTGCGACGGCTGAACCAGAAGACACGATCGGTGGCGTTTGGGCTGTTGATTCGCCAGAGAGTGCGACCGGATTTTCGGGAGTGGCGTATTTCTTTGGAATCGAGTTGCGCCAGAAGTTGGGTGTGCCTGTGGGGCTGATTAAGTCGGCTGTCGGCGGCACTGTTGCGGAAGCATGGACGGCGAAAGCGGACCTCGAAATGAATCCGATTCTCAAGCCGCTGTTGGATAAGCAGGGACAGCACTTGGTGAGTTATCCGAAGCTGCTGGAAACTTACAAACAGCGTGAAGCCGAGCTGCTCAAGCAATACGAAGAGGCGGTCGCGAAAGCGAAGGCGGAAAACAAACCGGCACCGAGGAAGCCGCAGCCGCCGCAAGATCCCGCGACCGACGTCAATCGTCCGACGGGTCTCTACAACGGTTCGATCGCGCCGCTGCAACCGTATGCGATGCGCGGCGTCATTTGGTATCAGGGCGAATCGAACTCGGCACGCGGCAAGGAATATCAAACGCTGTTCCCGGCCATGATCGGCAGTTGGCGAAAAGCATGGGGTCAGGGGGACTTCCCGTTCTTGTTCGTGCAGATCACACCGCATAACAACATGTCGCCCGAAGTGCGTGAGGCTCAGCGGATCACGGTCCAAACGACTCAGAACACCGCGATGGCAGTGACCACCGACATCGGTCTTGCGGGCGACATTCACCCGCAGCAAAAGCAACCGATTGGCGTGCGATTGTCACTCGCGGCGCGAGCGCTCGCGTATGGCGAGAAGATCGAGTACTCCGGCCCGGACTACGACTCGCTGAGTGTCAGCGGCAACAAGGCGACGTTGCGATTCAAGCATGTTGGCGGCGGACTGGTGGCGAAGGACGGCGATCTCAAGGGGTTCACGATCGCCGGTGCCGACGGCAAGTTTGTGGAGGCGAAAGCAAACACCGAAGGTGACACCGTCGTGGTCACGAGCGATGCCGTGTCCGCTCCGACTGCCGTGCGTTACGGTTGGTCGAACGTGCCGGACATCAATCTCTGGAACAAAGATGGCTTGCCCGCGTCGCCGTTCCAAACCGATGGAGCGTTCGCGCTGGAACCCGGTTTCGAGCCGTTGCTCAACAGCACCGACCTGACCGGCTGGCATTACAAAGATGGTCCGCCGTTCGACGGCAAAGCGAACGCGAGCGACGGCCGCTACACTGCTCGCGATGGTCGCATCGTCGTGAATCCGGGCAAAGGGCTCGCCCAAATGTGGACGACGCGCGAGTTCGCGCACGACTTCCATCTCAAGCTGGAATTTCGTGCCGGAGTCAACGCCGACAGCGGCATCTTTCTCCGCGCTCCACAGCTTCAATGTCGTGACTATCTGGTGGCTGGCCCGTACAAAGAATTGAAGAAGTACAAGCCGCAAGAATGGAACGAGATCGAAGTCATCGTGAAAGGCAAAACGGCGACATGTACTTGCAACGGAGAAGAACTCAAGTTCCCGAATGAGTTGCCTCTCACCGGCCCGATCGGTCTCGAAGCGGATCGTGGGCAGATGGAATATCGCCGCATTCGGATCAAGGAACTGAAGTAGGTCAAAAGGAGAGATTGAAACACAGAGGCACAGAGGGAAGACGAGCGTTACTTCTTCTCCGTGCCGTTGTGTTTCAAATCCGAATCTCCGTGGTGAAATTTCCCCGCATCTCTGACGCACTGCCGATTGGGGGGAGCATATCCCGACATGTTCGGTGAACAATCTGTCGAGCTCACCGCGTATCACGAAGCGGGCCATGCTTTCATGGCGTCGTACTTGGGAGCGAAAGTTCGTTCGGTCACAATCGAGCCGGACGACGATGACGGGCCGCAGCGATTCGGGGACACGCAGATTGTGTGGCGCATGTCTCGGATGTCGGAGCGGCAGTATCGCGAGAAGGCGATTCAAGTTTCGCTGGCAGGACCGGTCGCCGAGATGCTTTTCAGCGGTGATCCGTTTCATCCGGGACTCGTTGCCGAATGGGCCGCCGATTGGAAAGAGGCGTGGGCGTTTGCCGAATCGCTCATCGACGATCCGCGACGACGACTCGAATACCTCGAACAGACCACCGCAGAATTACATCGGATGATGGACTCGGAGCCGAACTGGTCTGCAATCGCCGACTTGGCAGATCACTTGCTCGCTCACGAAACGCTCGAAGGCGAAGAGGTACAGGAGATCATCGGCGAGTGGCTTCGCTGAGCTGTTCTGATTGGCCCACGGAGCACACGGAAGGAAACAGAAAAGTGGAGGAGTGATGACGACCGGTGTCATGCTCATCACTCGCAAGATCGCCAACGCAGCTTGCAGTTCTTTTCGTGTTTTTCCGCGTGTTCCGTGGGCAAAGAGCCGCTTTGTCTGAGTACGAAGACCTGTCTACTTGGCGTCGTCGTTGCTCTTCTCCTTTGCGGACGATTCGTCTTTCGTTTCGGGCTTCTTGTCTTCGTTTGGTTTGTCTGATTTGTCGGACATTGGCTCGTCAGCGACCGCTGATTTTTCCGTGGACGACGGCTTCACACCAGGTGCTTGAATCGGACGCGGATCGGCTTCCATTAGTTGCAGCCGGCGAGCCAGCATGAGCACTCGGCGCTCGATCCGTTCTTCTTCGTCTGTGCCGCCGCCGACTTCCAAGCGTTTGACTCGACTGCTGAGATGCCGCAGCGTTTCCAAAACGATTTCGGCCTGCGACTTCATGTCCGCTTGAAGCTGTTGTTCGAGCGCGGTCACCAGTGTGTTGAGGACTTCTTCGGAAAGTTGCTCGCTGGTCGCGAGTTCTTTGAAGCCGCGATCGAGCAGATCTCGGTTCTCTTGGATCGTCTTTTGGAACTGCTGTTCGGTCACGCTGGTCGCTTGACCGAGCAACACATCGGTTTGCTCCATGACGTAATCTTCGAGCTTGCCTCGCAGCGTTGGCACTGCACCGCGCGCTTGCACACTGATCTGCTCTGCCCATGCGGGAGCGGAATTGGAAACTTGCTGGACGAGCGCTTGGCGAGCAGCCGGAAGATTACTTTCCAACATGCTGGCTCCGAGCGGGACAAGTCTGTTTGGTTCCAGCAACTCGGCAATTTGAACATAGCCGTAAAAGAAGTACGCCGAGAGCAGCACGAGCGCCAGTAGCCCGACAGTCCCCATTGTGCTGGCGGCACGTTTTGTCGCCGTTTCGTGCTGAGCGATCTGCTTTGTCAATTGATCCAAACGGGCGGCGAGGCTTTGTGTCGAAGCCGTCGCAGAAGTTGAAGTTGGTGTGCTCATGAAGAACCCTTTCGAATGAACGAGTGAAAAACAGCGAGAAGAGATGCTGAAGAAAACGATCGAAACTTGGTGTTACTTCGCAGGCATCGAACGATGCCGCGCCATCTTCACGGCGACCAAGTCCATCATCTCTCCCATCAACTGCTCTTCAAGCGGCGGGTCTCCCGCACCCGGCACTTCAGCCGGCGGGAAGTCGTTCCAAGATGCTGACATCTTCTGGAACTCCTTCTGAAATTCATCGACGTAGTATTTCTTGATCAGTCGATCCAATGCCGTGCAGACATTCGCCATCATGCGATCGCGGACTTCGGCGTTTTGGACGG
>JAYUFI010000729.1:0-10913 GCA_043738805.1 Planctomycetaceae bacterium
CCAGTGAATAATTCAGGCTGAGGGAGGACCAGGATGAGGAGTTTCCCATCATGGTTCGTACGTGGCCGATGTTCGTCACCTGGGTGACTTGGGCCGCGAAATCACATTCCCGACGCCGTTTTCGGCGTACTCGATTTGTGGCCAAGGATCAGTTCGTTGGTCCAATCGTGCGTCTCGAAAAAGAGGAGCGAGTCATAAGTTGACCGGCTGCGAGTTCACGACGAGGAACTCCACTTCGAGAATCGTCTTCGCCAACGAGGTCCAGCTTTCGTGGCATAGAATGTCGGTCTGTGGAGTGTTCGCGATCAACGACTATCTCCGACAGAACAGGTCCGCGATCGGCGCGAAGTTCGGCACATCATCGAGCGGGAACATGGGCCGTTCGCACTTTTTGTGGCCGAGGCTCTTGACGTTGGCACTGGTTGAACCGGGAGCATCGACGTTAATCAGCTTGACGCACCAATCGGCAAACATGTGGTGCTCGCAGTGCGGTGACTTCACGACGACAACGTCGAAGTGCCGAGGGTCTTGCCCGTTCGCGTAAAACCACGATCGGTCGAACAAGCTGACGGGGCGAGTTCCTACAACCAGCGTGAGGTTGTCCGCTTCAAGCACCGCCGTGTCGCCTGAATCCCACGGCCAGCCGAAGGACTCACTGCGGAACTTGCCGTCGGAGAGGAGTTTCACGCGAGCGCTCAGTTCGAGCGGCTGAAACCTCACCGAGTCGATGGCACCGCCGACACGAGTGCGAATTGTTGCACCGACCCCCGCAGCGATTGCTTGTCGTACGGCAGCCGGATCAACGATCGGTGCCAGGACTCGACCACGATATCCCTGTCGCACGAATTCGCGAATGACCGCGTTGCTGTCGCCCGACGCGCCGGAGCTGGTCGCGTCAGCGGCGTCCATCATGACGACAGTTCCCGATGTGATCTCAGCCGCTTGGCGAACGCAGTCGGTAAGACTCGTGAGCGGCACTTGCATCTTCTCATGATGTTTCCAAAAGATGTTGGCCAGCGCAATCGCCTGACGTCGAGCGGCCGTCTCGTCGCCGTCCATAACCACGAAGCTGTTGGTGCGAAGTTCGGGAACGTCGGTGAAAGGATTACCCCACATCACTGCCGCTGAGAGACCAGTATCACTGGCCTCGATCTGCTGGGCCAACCGAATGCACTCGCTGATCGAACCGGTCTCGGTGATCAGTTCGTCGCCGCGCACGAGTGCCGGAATTTTGACTCTTGCTGTCACCGGTCGCGCACCGCCAGTCAGAATCTTCATGAGCAACTTTGCCGCTCGTACTCCGGTCTCAAAGAAATCGACATGCGGATAAGTATGAAACGCCACGACCGCGTCACTGTGCTGAAGCATCTTGTCGGTCAACACGCCGTGCAGATCGAGCGACACCACGAATGGAATTTGCTCGCCGAGAATGCGTCGCGCTTCTTGAAGTAAGAAACCTTCGGGATCGTCCTCGCTTTCCGCCCGCATCGCGCCATGCAACGAGAAGTACGCCGCATCGACCGGGCCAGACTGGCTCGCATCCGCCAAGCATCCAAGGAAATCCTCGCACAGCCGTTTGAAGCTCTCGGCCGTCAGAATGCCGCCGGACGTGTTGGCACTCGCGCCGAGCGTGGGTGCGAGTTCCACTCGGCTGTCCGCATCGAAGATGCTCAACGCCCCGCCGACTTCTTCTCGCACTCGGCGATGATGATCGAGCAACGCCACGCCACGCACGATCCGAAAATCCTCTAGGCAACTCGTCGCCGGACTGAACGACGAAACTTCCTGCTTACACTCTGCGATGATAATCCGAGGCATTCGGTTCTCCTGAGCATGCGACCGTAACCCGAAGCACCAACGAGGGCGAATGGTCCACGAACGTTGGAATTCACCATCTTTCAGAGCACTCGCTCTCGCTGCGGGTTACTTGGCGTTCGCGATCACGAAGTCGACCAATTCCTGGCACTGGAAGAAGCCGGACCACATGTTGTGGCCCTGGCCAGCGGGGATGATGAGTTGCATCTCGCCTCCGAGCGATTCGTAACGCTTCCGCACTTCGCCGGAATTGGCTTCGAGCGGAACGACCTTGTCGATGTCACCATGAATGGCGAACAGCGGCACCTTCGCTTTCGCGAGAGCATTCAGTCGGTCGATCGGATTATGTTCGGTGAGCTTCGCGGCGAGCTCATCGGGCTTCAGGTGATAGGCACCGCTGGCTTGAGGTACTCCGGGATAACTGGCGATGTTGCAGACGGGGTAGATCCCCGCGAACCCGCCGACCTTGTCCGGGTTTTCGACCGCCCAGCCGAGCGTCATCAAGCCTCCGCGACTGCGACCGAGCAACACGGGCTTCTTTGAGTAGCCCCGCTTCTCAGTCAGTTCGCGATGAAAGGCCGAGAACAGCTTGCGGCCATCCGGGCTGCCAAACGACTCGCCGACGTCGATACCAGCGATCGCAATCCCAGCCTTCGTAAAGCGTTCAAACATCCAACGCTCTTCGGTCCCCGGCAGACCTGGAAGCGTCGGCGCGTACCAGACCCACGGTGTTCCTCCGTCAGATTTTTTGTCCGGCACGATCACGAACGCCGTTCGTCCTTCAACGCGAAAGACATCGCCCGGCAGCGGCAGTTTCTTTTCAGGCGGGATCGTTTCGGTTTGAGCACTAGCGGCGCGCGCGGATAGAACAACGATCAGCACAGTGCAGATCAAGGACTTGAGCAACTGAGGCGAGAATCTCATTGGTTGGGTTTCCCAATCGCAATTTACTTGGCTCGTTCCCGTATCTGTTTGGCCAGGAACTTCGCCGTCTCATCGCCGATGACATGATAGCCAGCAAGATTCGGATGTCGGTCACCGAACCATCCGGGGAGGTCGCGGAAATGGGCATCGAGTCGATTGTCCATCACGACGACCGAGCCACCTTGCACGAATGGCTTGACCCACTCGCGGTGTTGTTCAGGAATCTTGTCGAGTGCATAGCGGCGGTAGTTGAGCATGTTCGGCCCGTGAGTCAGTTCCGCTTGATACCGCGTGTAGACATCGAACACCGGCAACTTCTCGTCCTCTGCCACGTGCTTGATCAGTCCGTTGATCCGCGCGTCAACTTCGGGTGCGAGATACGGGATGATTGACGTGGGGAAAATCTTCGCTTGTGGAAAATCCTTGTGCAGCCGAGCGATCAACTCACGAAAGTCTTTCGGGAAATTGTTGACGAAGTCTTCACGCTTGCTGATGTCGTTCAAGCCGTAACGAATAAAAACATAGTCGATCCCCGGCAGCTTCGCGATTTCGCGGTCATAGCGCCCGCCGGTCAGCAGTCCGTGAATGAACTCACCGTCGCGACCTTGATTGATGACATTCGTCGTCGGCAAATCTTTTTCGGTCGCCAGTAGTAAGCGGATCACATCCTCCAAATGCGGCCCGTCACGATGTGTCGCGCGGCAGATGCTTCCGATCGTCGTGCTATCGCCGAGCAACAGAACTTGTTGCTTTCCTTCGTGCTCGGCCTGAACAAAATCTGCCTTTGCCGACAACAGAAGTACCAACAGCAATACAACAGACGTCGCACGAGTAAACGTATTGAACACAATCAGACTCCGTTGAGCTTTGGGTGGCATCCGCTTATTTCTTCGAGTCAGCCTGGCTTAGAATCTTCTTCACTTCGTCCGCTCCGATTTCACGAACGAACAGATTTCGCCAGCGAATTTCACCGCCGTGAGTTTGCAGCATGATCGGCCCTTTGGCGGGGAGCGGCTTGTTGCGCTCTTGGTAGTTTTCCATGATCGCGTCATCGACGACGAGCTTATCGTTCAGCCAGACCCAAGTTTGTGAACCGACTTGGCGAATTCGAAAAGTGTTCCATTCGCCGAACGCCTTGTCGGCCACGACCAATGGATCACGTCCCGGTGTTTTCGGTGTGTTGTTGAATAAACCGCCGGAACCTCGGTTGGGATTGCGGTCTGGATTGCTCGGCAAGCTCGGTTGGTTGATATCCCAAATCTGCACCTGTGGCAGACCGCGCAGATAGATTCCGCTGTCCGCCTTTGGGACGGTCTTGTACTCAATCAAGAGGTCGATATCGCCGTAATCGGAGTCGGTCGTGGCGTACGGTCCGGTGCCGATGTTAAGCAACTCGCCATTCTCAACACTCCAATGTTTCGAGAAGTCGTCACGCATCTGCTTGAGCAGCGTCTCGCGTTTGTCCCCTTCGAGCTTGTCCACCGAATGCGGATTCAGTCCGTGCCAACCACTGAGGTCATTCCCGTTGAAGAGTGCTCGAAAGCCTTCCGGTGGTGACGGCTCCGCACCGAGAAGTGCTGCTGCTGAAATCATCAGCGAGGCAGAAAGAAACAACGTGAGACCGGCGATGAGTGATGTCGTTTTCATAGTGGGCATCTTAATCCGTTGAACTCGCAGGTCGAGCCGCAGGAAAGGCTCCGCTCTTATGGAGCGTTCCGGCCTGACGGAGCGTTGGATCAAGGAGAAAAACGACACTTGTGAAATCAGGCTCTCCGCCATTCGTGTTGGAATGCCAACATCGGCCGCTGGGCGCTAGCCCACGGTTCGATTTCACGAAACCGTGGGCTAGCGCCCAGCGGCTGATTAAACACAAGAATCAACACGAATGGCGGAGAGCCGTTATATTTCGTGCTCACTCGGTAGACGCCGCTGGCTCTCTCACAAGACCGACTTCACTTTTTCCAGAAATTCATTATTGGTCGGGAAGCGGTCAAGCGTCCGAGTGAGTTGTTCCATCGCTTCAACAGGGCTGAGCGAAATCAGACTGCGGCGCAACATCACGATGCTGTTGAGTTGCAGCGGATCGTAGAGTTTTTCTTCGTGGCGAGTGCCGGACTTGGTGATGTCGATCGCCGGCCAAATGCGCCGGTCTGCGAGATCACGACTGAGGACCAACTCCATGTTGCCGGTCCCTTTGAACTCTTGAAAGATCGCCTCGTCCGCTCGGCTGCCGGTGTCGATCAATGCAGTCGCAACAATCGTCAGCGATCCCCCTTCGTCGAACTGACGGGCCGCGCCGAACATCTTCTTCGGAATATCGAGGGCTCGGACATCAAGACCGCCGGTCGCCGTGCGTCCGGTGTTCGTCCATTTGTTGAACGCACGAGCCGCGCGGGTGATCGAGTCCATCAGGATGAAGACGTTCTTGCCTTCTTCGGTCAAACGCTTGGCACGCTCAATGATCAACTGGCTGACGCGCACGTGATTTTCTGTATCGTTGTCGAGCGAGGAAGCGATCACCTCGCCTTTCACGTGCCGACGCATTTCGGTCACTTCCTCAGGACGCTCGTCGATCAACATGACGATCAAGTGCATGTCTGGATGATTCCGGCTGACCGACTCGGCAATTTCTTGCAACAGCATCGTCTTACCGGTTCGCGGTGGAGCGACGATCAACGCTCGCTGTCCTCGGCCGATGGGCGTGAGCAGATCCATCACACGCATTGTGGTCGGCTTGGAACCGATCTCCATCTTGATTCGCGTGAAGGGAGTAATCGCCGTGAGGTCATCAAACTTTTTGACGTTGGCGTACTCTTCGACCGTCATGCCATCAATGAGTTCAACCGTCTTGAGCCGCGGACCTTGGTTCCTCGATCCAGAGCCAACCGCGCCCCGAATCGTGACTCCTTCACGCAGCCCGGTTTTTTCAATCAACGTACTGGAGACGAACGGATCGGTCTCTTGCGAGCAGTAATTCTTCTTGGCGTCACGCAGGAAGCCGTATCCCTTGGGATGCAGTTCCAGCACGCCGTCCATGATGGATGTTGTTTCGTCAGGATTGACTTCTTCGCTACGAGGCCGCTGATTGCGTTGACCCCCACCTTGAGTGCCGAAATCACGTTGCTGTCCGTACTGACGTTGTTGGCCTTGTTGACCATATCCCCGTTGACCAAATTGCCGTTGTGGTTGTTGCGGCTGCTGGCCAGGTTGACGTTGTCCATACCCTCGCGGTTGCCCACTACCACTACCATTTCCATTTCGAGGAACGTCAACTTCACCAGGCCCTCGGCGGCGACGACGACGACGACGACGACGTTGCCCATCATCGTCACCTACGAAGCCTCGATCGCCGCCCACATTTCCGTCTGGATTGGGATAGTTACCGGGTTGATTTGAGAAGCTGTTGGTCTGATTGGGGTATCCGCCACCCTGGACCGGATACCCACGTCCTCCAAAGTCTTCGGTCGTCAAGACAGATGGCGAGGCCACTGGCTCAGATGAAACTCTTGGTGATCTGTCTTCCGGAAAGACAATCTCGTCATCGACATTCGCACCAAACTGTTCTTGGTGATTATCGCGGCTGCTGTCCCGACGCGACCGTCCGCGGTGTTCTGGCGGAGGACTTTGCGTGGCAGGAGCTGAGACAATCACAATTGACTCAGCCGGTGATTCGTTCTGTGAAGTCTCAACCGAAACATCGGGAGTCGATTCTGTATCCGTAGTCTTCCGAACAACTCGGCGACGACGTACCGGACTTGATGTGGACTTAGCTCTTTTCTCTTCCGCCATGCGATAACCTATTGAGAGTGAAAAACAGAAATCGGCTTAAGCAAAACTTTCGCAGCCGAAATCGAGGTTGGTTTTTTCCAGCCCGGCGAGGGGGCGACACCTTGCGACGACGAGGCATCCGCGAGGCGACGATTTCGTCCCTCATCAAAGCTTAGGCGAACAAACTCGCTAAGCACCCAGCATTGAACAGCGGACGACAAACGCCACCCGAATCGCTCAGATCCCACAGAATTCCTCGCGGACGGCTGACAGCCGTCGCAACGGTCGAAGACCTTATGGCAAATGCAGAACTAGAAGCGGGAGCTGATTGCTCCCCAAATTCTCCATCGACTTGAGATTGCACTCGAAGGAATATCGAGCCAACCTCGCGCACACCGCCTAATGGCAGACGAGCCTTGAGTTCGTGAAATCCATCGCCGAGTGGTTAATTTGGCGAACGTCCATTCGCGAACCAAAGTCCTGAGATAGCAAAGCTGCGGCTCAATCAGCATTGCTTCCAACACAACCTCGCACATTGGGAGATTGTCTTGGGTCGCCAAACATTTCAGGTGGAGAACCAATTCACCGAAACAATTCAGGGCGTCGCGAGACCCAGATTTCACGGACCCCCATTGGGATCTGGGAGCAGCGTCATTGAGTCACATCTTCCTGGGCAGCCACTTTAACAACAGCCGCGACTGATCAAGGCACCAGGAAAACCGAAACGCCGTAAGCTCAAGCGACGGGGTAATATATCCCCGGCCCTTCATGTGTCAATTGCACTCACACTGCTTTCCACGACAGGTTCATTGGCTTTAAGGAATGTGCCGCGCAGAAATTCTGACGAGAACTCGCCGCCTTGGTGAGATAAGAGAACTCGACTCAGTTGTTGTGTTGATCCGGAAAGACAGCGAGACGTCTACGGCTTTGATACAGGCACCGTCAGCCAAAACAGATCGAAGTGTCCATCTCGCTCGCTGACGTAAATCAAGCGGTTGCTGTCGGTGTTCCAACACGCGTAGTCGTCTTGCTCCGGATGATTCGTAAGTCGGACTAAACCGCTGCCATCGGCGTTAATGAGATACAGCTCGTAGTTGCCGTCGCGATTGCTGGTGAACGCGATGCGGTGGCCATCCGGTGACCAACGCGGGCGGATGTCTTGTCGAGGGCTCGTCACCAAGCTGCGGACGTTCGTGCCATCGGCGTTCATCACGTAGAGGTCGTAATCTCCGTCGCGTGTCGAGCTGAAGACGACTTGCTTGCCGTCGGGCGAGAAGCTGGGCCAGTTGTTGATGCCGTTGGAATCCACGATCGTCCGCCGATTCGTGGCCTGCATCGTCACTGCGTAAAGCTGCTGTCGATTGTTTTCGGGATAACTGAAGAGCACCGTCGTGTTGTCGGGCGAGATCGTGGGGCTGTGCATGCCGGAGAAGCCTCCGCCGGGAGGAATGTCGGCCTGCTTGTTGTCCATCAAATCTTGAATGACCAACGCCAGGCTCAGGTTGCCTCGGTTTTGCACGAATGCCAAATAGCGACCGTCGAGCGACACCGCCGGCTCAAATTCTGCGCGGGTTTCGTTCGGATGCAGCGGCGTGACCGAACGGTCGCGCAGATCCAGTTTCATCAGCCGCAGTTGGTTGGGCTTGTCGAGCTGTGAGAAGAGCAACTCGCTTCTGTCCGGTTTGAGAAACACCGGATCGCGTTTGACCTTGCCGTCTGTCGTCAGCCGTTGTGGCTCGGCAGCGATCGCAGCCGAAAGGTTGGCTAACCACAAAGGAGCGAAGATGCAAAGAAGGCTGACAATCGTCCGACCAGCGTGTCTTTGTCCCTTTGCGATAATCTTCAAACCAACGACCCCACCGAGCTTGTCTCGGTGGAATTCGGGCTTCTGCACTACGGTGCCTTCGTGTGAAGAGGCTCGTAGTGCAAAAGCCTGGAACCACTGAGGCAAGCTCAGTGGAGTCAGGATGACGTTGCGCGTAATTGATTCACTCATGCTGACCTCGTCATCAGACTGCGTAACGTTTCCAAATTGATCGCATCCATCGGACGACCGTCTCGTTCACATTTTTCGGTTTCGAGATACATCGGCAGCTTGGCGAAGCGGCGATCATTCACCAGATGCCGGAACGGTTCCAGGCCGAGGCACCCTTCGCCGATGTGTTCGTGCCGATCGACGCGGCTCCCCAGCGGCTTCTTGCTGTCGTTGAGATGAAAGCAGCGAATGCGGTCGAGCCCGACGATCTGATCAAACTGCTTCATCGTCGCGGCATACTCGTCGTCGGTGCCGAGTGGATATCCCGCCGCGAAGATGTGGCAACTGTCGACACACACACCGACTCGATCCGGGTGCTTGATGTGCTCGATGATCCACGCGAGGTGTTCAAACTTCGCGCCGAGATTCGTTCCCTGACCGGCAGTCGTTTCGAGCAACGTCAGTACCTTGAACTTCGGTGTTGCGCGATGTGCGACGTCCAACCCCTTCACGATTCGTTCCAGCCCCGACTGCTCATCCGAGCTGACATAGCTGCCGGGGTGCATCACCACGCCCATCAATCCGAGTGCCTCGGCCCGCTGCAATTCGATGACGAACGCATCGATCGACTTTTGCCACAACACATCGTCGGGACTAGCGAGATTGATCAAGTAACTGTCGTGAGCCACCGGCTGTTGAATGCCAGTCCGCTCGATCGCCTCGCGAAAGAGTCGCACGTCGTCATCGCTGAGCGGCTTTGCAGCCCACTGATTGTTGTTCTTCGTAAAGATCTGCACCGCGTCCATACCGAGTTCCGCAGCCGCCTCAACTGCTTTGTAATAGCCACCAGCAATCGAAAGATGCGATCCGAAAAGAGGCATTGAGTTCTCCAATCTATTTGCCATCTGTTGGCGAATGAGGACGCTTCAAACGATAGCCTGCATCCAGCGTTTCGTTACCGACGGACGTGATGGCTCCACCGTCATCAATCCCGTTGGTGAAGACGCTATATATGATGAGGTCATCTCCATCGCGTTTCAGTCGCAGTGTTTCCCCCGCCTTTCCAAACGGATCGTCCGGGAGTTCTTTCAGGAGATCTGGAACGAGATCGTCCAACTTCGTCGGCCAATCGCCGTGCAAGCGGTGGTAACGCTGCATGGCCAGCGTCAGCTTGAGCGCCGTACGGCTAGCGGCCTCGCGATCAACAGCCTCAATGGCAGGAAACAGAGCTGGCAGCAGCGCTCGAGCAAGGCTGAGGGAAAGAAGTCGCGATTCCAGTTCCGCCGCGGAAAGCCGACCGGGCTTTGCCGCGGGGGGGAACAGCCCAAATCGGACGCCTGCAACGGGAGCGCGCTTTGGCTTGGGCAAGTCCGATTGCTCCAGCCAACCAGCAAAAACTTGCTGCATCAAATGCTGCGAATAATCCGGATCGCCCATCACGAACATGAAGGAAGAGAGGGCACCTTTCGGAACACCGCCTGTTGACGGGACCATTCCCAAGTCCGACAAAGAAACGCCGCCGTCAATCGTGTGCAAATTAGAAAGGTATTCGTACTTGAGTCCTACGGAGGTCAGCGGCGTCAGCGCATCGTCCACATCGAATTGCTCTGCCGCTTTACATAAGAGGTTTTCATTGACCCGCGGATCGGCGGCCCAACGATTGATCCCTTGAGCGGCCACGCTGAAGGAATAAATCCCAACCAACCGCTCGATGATCGGCCCGTGCTGGCCGAGATGCCGGCTCGCTCGAACACTCGCACGCAACCAGTCCCACGCAACCACAACATCACCCTCACGAAGATTGCGCTCGGCACGCAGTCGAGCCAAACGAGAGAAATCGAGCTGCTCGTTAACCGAAGGGAATATTGAGTGGATCGAAATCTCCTTCGGCGACACAAACTGTGTCGTCAGACGCTCGGTCCCTCGCCGCCATTCGTTCAATGCTCGTTCGTTTGCGGTGAGCCATTTCTGAAGCACTTCTGTGGCATCGCCCCAGCCGTTTTCAAAGACACGGTCCAAATCCGCGGACGGGTATTTGGTCGTCACTCGCATCGCGTCCGCAGCGGCATAGATTTCCGCCGCGTTGTCACTCGCGGGAACTTCGATCGCTTCAAACGCGGCGACATCAAACGGATCGCCGATGTCGGGCACGCTGGAGATGCGATAGCCTCGGTACAGAAACGGGCTCAGCAGAATCACCACCAGCAGCGACAACGGCAGCGCCACTTTGGGGTGCAGCCACCAAGCCAGACGACTGCGCCGACTGACTTCCGGTGACGGCGGTTGATCCTGACCGATGTGTGTTGGCTCGCTCATGGAACTGTCTTTCTTCGAGTCACTTCGTTGCCACACTAACCCGAAGCGTGAGCGAGGGCGGACGCTCAGCCGACGTGATTCATGGCGGAGTCTTGTGGAGCATCCGCCCTCGCTC